>DATMHD010000056.1:0-5670 GCA_035555075.1 Sphingomicrobium sp.
ACCGGCAAGCACTGTCCTGCGATCGGCGCTGTCGGCGAACTGGCCCATGCTCTGCTCGACCGCGCGGGCGCTTCGCTTGATCTCCGCTGTCTCGCCCCGAAGTTCCCTTTCATGCACGTCCGAGGACTTGGGCACCGCTGATCTCCTCGTTTGCGCTACGCGTGAACTGCCGTCCGGTTGCGCCACTTGCAAGCCTGTCAGCAGCAGCCTAGCCCCGCCGCTCGGAGACCCGCCATGGAAGACCTAATGGAAAAGCCGACCACTAGCCCGATCTCGACCCGCCGGCACGGCGATGTGCTCATCATCCTGTCAAACAACCCGCCCGTGAATGCACTTTCGACCCCCGTTCGGCAGGGCCTGGTCGATGCGATCGCGGAGGCGGAAGGCGATCCCGCCGTCAAGGCCGTGGTAATCGCCTGCGAGGGGCAGACATTTTTCGCCGGCGCGGACATCACCGAGTTCGGTAAACCGCCCCAACAGCCGTGGCTCCCAACCGTCGTGGACACGATCGAAAATTGCAGCAAGCCGGTCGTCGCCGCAATCCATGGAACGGCGCTAGGGGGCGGGCTCGAGGTCGCGCTTGCCTGCCACTACCGTGTGGCCCTGCCGTCGGCCAAGCTTGGGACCCCCGAGGTGAAGCTCGGCCTGCTGCCGGGCGCCGGGGGAACCCAGCGGCTGCCGCGTGTCGCGGGAGTGCGCAAAGCGCTCGAAATGTGCGCGACCGGCAATCCGATTTCGGCAAAGGAGGCGTTCGGTTGCGGCCTTGTCGACAGTCTGATCGAGGACGAGCTCGTCCCCCATGCTGTCGGATATGCCGAGGAAGTGCGCGACGTGCGCCCGCTGCCAAAGAGCTCGGAGCGGCAGTACAAGCTCTACGAATGCGATCCCGCCGTCTTTGAGGAATTCCGCAAGGAGAATGCGCGCAGGTTCCGCGGGTTCGACGCGCCCGAGGCGAACATGAAGGCCGTGAAGATTGCCTGCGAGAAGCCCTATTCGGAGGGGGTCATCGAAGAGCGCAAGCTGTTCATGGAACTCATGAGCGGCACGCAGGCACGAGCACAGCAATATTTCTTCTTTGCGGAGCGGAAGGCCGCAAAGATCGACGGCCTTCCCGATAACACAGAAGCACGCCCAGTCCGGAAGGTCGGCGTCATCGGCGCCGGAATGATGGGCGGCGGCATCTCGATGAACTTCCTCTCGGCGGGGATTCCCGTGACCATCCTCGAGATGGGCCAGGAAGCACTCGACCGCGGCACCGGCGTCATGCTCCGCAACTACGAGGCGAGCGCGAAGAAAGGGAAACTAAGTCCCGAGCAGGTCGGGAAAGCCATGGGTCTCCTCGAACCGACGCTCGACTTTGCAGCGCTCGCCGACTGCGACCTCATCATCGAGGCGGTCTACGAGAACATGGAGGTAAAGAAGGAGGTGTTCGGCCGGCTCGACAAGATCGCGAAACCCCACGCAATCCTCGCCTCCAATACCTCCTACCTCAACATCAACGAGATCGCGGCGAGTATCTCGAGACCGGCAGCAGTCGTCGGCATGCATTTCTTCTCGCCTGCGAACGTCATGAAGCTCCTCGAGGTCGTTCGCGGCGACCAAACCGCTCCGGACGTCCTTCTTACTGCGATGCAACTCGGCAAGGCCATTCGCAAAGTGCCGGTGGTTGCACGCGTCTGTCACGGCTTCATCGGAAATCGGATGCTGATGCCAAGGCAGATCGAGGCGACCAAGCTGCTTCTCGAAGGCGCGACGCCCGAACAGGTCGACCGGGTCCATGTTGAGTTCGGGATGCCCATGGGGCCCTTCCAGATGGCCGATCTTGCCGGTGTCGACATCGGCTGGCACCGCGATCCGAGCCGCATCGAGAGCATCCGCGATGCCCTTTGCGCTATCGACCGGTGGGGCCAGAAGAAGGGTGCGGGTTTCTACGATTATGACGAGAAACGCCGGCCGACGCCTTCGCCCCTCGTCCAGGAAATCATCGAGGATTTCGCAAAGAAGAAGCGAGTGGAGCGGCGCGAGATCAGCGATCAGGAGATTATCGAGCGAACGCTCTACACGATGGTGAACGAAGGGGCGAAGATCCTCGAAGAGGGTATCGCGCAGCGTGCGTCCGACATCGACGTCGTGTGGGTCTATGGCTACGGATGGCCGGTCTATCGCGGTGGCCCCATGTTCTGGGCAGATAGCGTCGGACTCGAGACGATCGTCGAGGGACTGCGTCGTCAGGAAGAGCGGATGAAGCCCGAGTTCAGCTTCTCGGCACTGCTTCTCGAAAAAGCCGGGAAGGCGGAGAAGTTCACGCGCTAGGCGCTTCACTCCTCGCGCAGCAGGCTCAACATTGCCAGCGCGACGGCTGCAACCGCTGCGCTGGTGAGAAAGGTCGCTGAGGGCCCTTGGCGATCCCAGAGCCATCCCGCGCCAAGGTTCGCAAGTAGCGAAGCAATGCCCGTCACGAACCAGAACGCACCGAAGCTTGTCGCGCGATATTCCTCGGGGGCGCTGTTGGCGATCATCCGCGAGAAGATGCCCTGCGTCAGCGCCATATGTCCTCCCCAGAGGATTGCACCGAGCAGCAGCCCTCCAAATCCGTTGGTTGCCGCAAGCACCAGATTGCCGGCGACCAGAAGCGCCATGCCGACCATCAGGATCGAACGTGGGGCCATTCGGTCGCTCAAGGCGCCTGCAGGGTACGCCAGTGCGACATAGGCGAGGTTGAACACCGCAAGCGTCAGTGGCGACATGGCTTCGGTAAGACCGACGTCAATGCCTTTGAGGATGAGGAACGCTTCGGAAAATCGCGCCAGCGCGAAAAGAAAGCCGACCTGGAGTAGTCTTTTGGTGTCGGGGGCCAGCTGTTTGAACCCGGCGAACAAGGGCGATTTCTTGGGCGGGGGCAGATGCTGCACGGGCTCCTTGAGCGCGAGCCAGGCGAGCAGGAACGAGAGGCCGGCCGGGATCACGGCGATCCAGAAAACCGTCCGAATGTCGCTTGCAAGCCATGCCATCAGCCCGATTGCGGCAATCGGTGCAAGAAGCGCTCCGGCGGTGTCGAGCGCCTGCCTCAAGCCAAAAGCGCGGCCCCGGATCTCGGCCGGAGTTTCATCGGCGAGGATGGCGTCGCGCGGAGAGCCCCTTATGCCCTTGCCGATGCGGTCGGCAAAACGCGCGATCATCAGCGTCGGTGCATTGCCCGCGAGGGGGAAGAGCGGCTTGGAGAGGGCTGCGAGCCCATAGCCAGCCATGACCCAGGGTTTGCGCTTGAGGCTGCGGTCCGAGAGCCGGCCCGAAAAGAGCTTGGCAAAATTGGCGGTGGCTTCCGCGATGCCGTCGATCGCGCCGAGCGCGGTCGCTGGAAGCCCGAGCACAAGGGTGATGAAGGCGGGGAGAAGCGCGTGATAGATTTCGCTCGACAGGTCCATGAACAGACTGACGAAGCCCAGGACCCAGACGTTGCGGGGAAGGCGTGGGCGGGAACTCACGTTCCGCTCATCGCTGCGACAATCTGCAAAGGCAAGTGAAGTAACAACTACAATATTGCGCTGTCATAAACATTTGCTAGTTTGCAATCATGATCGGGGGATCGACGCCGGAAGCTTTGGCAGCGCGGTTCACTGCCGTGGCGCACACGTGGGTCAGCGAAGGGCCCGCTGAACGCACGGAGCGGGCGCGACGCAAGCTTCTTTCGTGCATCGGATCTCGAGAGCCTGCGACCCTCAATGACGTTGCACATGTCGTAGGGCGGGGGGCGCCCGCCGTCAGCCGCTCGGTCGATGCACTGGTTCGCGCAGGGCTCGTCGAGCGCACTCAGGATCCCGACAACCGCCGTCGCCTTGCGTTGAGGCTGACGCAGCGGGGCCGCGAACAATTGGACAAGCGGATCGCCGGCGGCTCGGCCTTGCGCGCAAAGTTTGATCGGCTGGCGCACAGCGAACTTCGCGCCGTCGAACGTGCGATCGAGATTCTGGAGCGCGGCGGCTAGGTCTCAGGCATGACCACGGCGGCGCCGGGTTTCCCAGCCCTTTTTAGCCGCCTCGCTCCGGCTGGTCTTGCGTCCGTGACCGGAATTCTTGCCGCCCTTGTCCTGCTTGTTGACGGTCGCCCAGGCACGGCGCTCCGCTTCCTTCTTGGACACGCCGCGTTTCTCGTAGCCTTGTTCGATATGCTCGGCCTTGCGATCCTGTTTTGACGTATAGGCTCCGCGGGGCATCGCTACTCTCCCTCGTTCGTTACTGTGGCATGGAAACGCTCAAGGCCAACGACCGTGCCATGCTGCATTGCAACATTGCCTGCATTTCACTATGTCGCAGCCACACATTCTTTCCGGAAAAATCGAGATGAACCTTCGCAACGTGGCGATCATCGCCCACGTCGATCACGGCAAGACGACCCTTGTCGACCAGCTGTTCCGCCAGTCGGGTACCTTCCGCGACAATCAGCGCGTCGAGGAGCGCGCGATGGATTCCAACGACCTCGAGAAGGAACGTGGGATCACCATCCTTGCCAAATGCACGTCGGTCGAGTGGAACGGCACGCGCATCAACATCGTCGATACGCCGGGTCACGCCGATTTCGGCGCCGAAGTCGAGCGAATCCTCAGCATGGTCGACGGTGTCATACTGCTGGTCGATGCAGCAGAGGGCCCGATGCCGCAGACCAAGTTCGTCACGGGCAAGGCGCTTGCGCTCGGGCTTCGTCCGATCGTCGTCGTGAACAAGATCGATCGCCCTGATGCCCGTGCGGCAGAAGTGCTCGATGAAGTGTTCGAGCTGTTCCTCAACCTTGACGCCAGTGACGAGCAGCTCGATTTCCCGACCCTCTACGCGAGCGGTCGCGCAGGCTATGCGGGCTGCGAGGACAGCGTTCGTGAAGGTGATCTCACACCATTGTTCGAAGCTATCGTCGGTCACGTTCCGGCACCCAATCTTGATGCCGGGGGCGAGTTCAAGATGCTTGCGACCCTCCTCGACCGAGACCCTTTCCTGGGCCGGATTCTCACCGGCCGGGTGGAGAGCGGAACGATCACTGTCAACGATCCCATCCGCGCAATGGACGTCAACGGCAATATCGTAGAGGACGGGAGAGCAACAAAGGTGTTCGCGTTCCGCGGACTTGAGCGCGTGCCGGTGGAGCGCGCCGAGGCGGGCGACATCATTGCGATCGCGGGCCTCATCAAGGCGACGGTCTCCAATACAATCGGCACGCCGCTCATCGCCGAGCCTCTCGCCGCACGGGAGATCGATCCGCCGACGCTCAGCATGACGTTCGCAGTCAACGACAGTCCTTTCGCGGGCAGGGACGGGGACAAGGTTCAAAGCCGCGTCATCCGCGATCGACTGCTTCGTGAATCCGAAGGCAATGTCGCGATCCGGGTGACCGAGACTGCGGGCGGTGATGCATATGAAGTCGCCGGCCGAGGCGAACTGCAGCTCGGCGTGCTGATCGAGACTCTTCGCCGCGAAGGCTTCGAGCTCGGGATCAGCCGTCCAAGGGTGCTGTTCCGCGACGGGCCGGGCGGACGTGAGGAACCGTACGAAACCGTGGTCGTAGACGTCGACGACGAGTTCTCAGGCACGGTCATCGACAAGATGTCGCTCCGCAAGGCCGAGATGACCGACATGCGGCCCTCGGGAGGCGGCAAGACGCGCCTCACCTTCTCGGCTCCGT
>DATMHD010000057.1:0-2087 GCA_035555075.1 Sphingomicrobium sp.
GGTCGGCCGTCGGCTACATCGCGGCATCCTACAATCAGGACGTAAAACGCGGCGGCGAGACCCGCACGATCGCGGAATATGCCCGAGACGCAAGCTGGCAGCACTTCGACGATCTCCAAAAACTTGCTGAACTTTGCGGTCAGGATCGGCTTCGCGTCATCAATTACGATCTCGCACGCGGGGACATCATGGGTGCTTTCGCCAACTCATGGCCCGAGCTTGAGCCTGCAGAGCAGTGCCTTCGAACTGTCGGCAAGCTGACGGTTAATCGCTCCCTGGGCGGCGCCGAGATCGAAGTGATGCGCAGCGTGAACGCGCGGATAGGCGGGCATTGGGGCCCGCAGATCTCGGACCGGCTGATCCTAGACCGACCTGAGCTGAAGACGCGCCTGTTCGTACCCGATGAAACGGCAGAGATCCTTGCGGACAAGTTCGCCGAACAGACGAAGTGGATCAATGAGCGCTTCTTCGCCGACGCATCTGCTCCTCTGCGGGTCAGTGCCGGAGTCTCGGTTGGCGATGTCGAAGATCAGGATGATCCGCGGCGCCCGCTCGCAGTCGTCCTCGATTGGGCCTTGGGCCGTATCGCGCAGGAATTTGCGGACATCGGCTTCATCCGGAACCGCCTACTCAATATAGACTGGCACAACGCGGCCGACCGTGCCGTCCCGCCGGACTTCGACCCGATCGCCTATCTCTTCGTCAATGAGGACCTGCTGCGGTCAGAAACGCCGCCATACAGCCATTACATTGCCCACGGGCACTGCGAAAACCGCCCGTATCGCTGGCCGGTTCACGTCCAAGCATCACAGGACGAAACCATGGCCGAGGCCATCGCTCGGCTCCGGCTTGATCACCCCGACGACTGGGCGCAAACGCCGACCTGGCCGCGGATGCGCCTGTTCCTGCAGATCGAAGGACTGCTCCATGGCTTCGCCGATCGCGAGCGAGGATATCTCGAAGAAATTAGGCGGCTGCGCGAGGAGCAGGGATATGAGGGCAAACTGTTCAAAAGGCGCATGGATGAGGTCGTTGGCCCAATCGACGCCAAGCTGGACGAGTCGCGAAGCAATATCGAGCAGAAGCTTGCGCGCCTGACATCCGAGCTGGCCGTGGCGGGACGGCAGGAGAATGAAAAGCTAGATACCCTGAATGCCGCCGTAGCGAGTCTCACCGATCGTCTGCAGACCGAGACGTCGAGCCTTCGGAAAGAGCAGTCCCGCTTGCACGCGCTGGTCGAAAGCAAGGATTCGGAGCTTGCCGCGGCTTCGGCGCAGCTTCAGCAATATCGTGAGACAGGAGCGCTCGGGTTCCTGAAATGGGCTTTCGCGCGAGACGGCAGGCCCTAGCGCCTATTGCTCGCGGGGGCACTCACGGCCTCAGGCGGCCTTCGCCGCGAGCAGCTGATCGTAATATTCATACGCATGCTCAGTGTCGCCGAAGTTGGTTAGAACACCCTCGTGCAGCACGGCCGCATGCTGGCAATGTTCCCGGATATAACCCGCATCGTGCGACACGATGATCAGCGCGCGGTCCGCCCGCTTCTCGAACAATTCGCGATGGCACTTGTCATGAAACCGCTTGTCGCCGACGGCGACGATCTCGTCGATCAGGAAGCAGTCGAATTCGATCACCATCGAGATTGCGAATGCGAGGCGCATCTGCATCCCGGACGAATAGCTTCGCACGGGCTCACGCAGGTAGATCCCCAGTTCGGTGAAATCGCGGACGTAATCGACCTTATCACGCCAGTCCTTCCCGTAGATACGACAAATGAACTTGAGGTTGTCGAGGCCGCTTAGCGCCGACTGGAAGGCGCCGGTGAATGCCAACGGCCAGGATACGCTCATGTCGCGCGTAATGGTGCCGGAGGTTGGCTGCTCCGCGCCACTGATCAGGCGGATAAGCGTGGATTTGCCGGCGCCGTTGCGCCCCAGGATGCCGACCTTTTCCTGTCTTCCGACGGTCAGGCTCACCTTGTTCAGCACGCGGCGAGGACCCAGCCGCGTCTCATAGTACTTCGATGCGGACTTGATCTCGATCATGCCGCAATCGCCCGCTTGCTGACCTTGCGCAGCTGAAGAAGG
>DATMHD010000058.1:0-3350 GCA_035555075.1 Sphingomicrobium sp.
GAGGCGATCGCACTCACTGATACCTCGCGAGCGGCCATCGCCGGTAGAAGTGCAAGGCTGATATCGTGATTGAACCCGATCGGCCGAACCACAGTCTCGATTGCATTTGCGATATGGCCCGCAATCGATACCTCGCTCTGCTTTTGTCCAGGTCCTGCCTGCGGGATGCTTGCAAGCGCCCAGAGGATGATCGTCGTGCCAAGGATGATCGTTCCGGCCCGTTTCAGGAAAATTTCGGCCCGCGTCAGTATTCCGATGGCCACGTCCTTCAATGGAGGCCATTGGTATTTGGGAAGCTCCATCATGAAGCCGCCGCCGCTGCCCTTGAGGACGCCGCGGCGAAGCACGAGGGCTGCGAGCAGCGCTCCAACGACACCGGTGATGTAAAGGCCGAACATCACGACGCCCTGCAAGCCAATGCCCCAGGCGAGGCGGGTGTTTGGAATGAAGGCGGCGATGATGAGAGTGTAGACGGGGAGACGCGCGGAGCAGGTCATTAGAGGCGCAACGAGAATTGTCGTCAGCCTGTCCTTCGGATCGTCAATCGTCCGGGTCGCCATGATGCCGGGCACCGCGCAAGCAAAGCTTGAAAGCAGCGGGATGAATGCTCGGCCCGAAAGGCCAACGCTGTGCATCAGCCGGTCCATGAGGAAGGCTGCTCGGACCATATAGCCCGTGCCCTCGAGCAACAGGATGAAGAAGAACAGGATCAGGATCTGCGGGAGGAAGGTGATGACGGCCCCGACGCCCGCGATGGCACCGTCCACGATCATCGATCTAAGAAGCCCGCCCGGCAGCGCTCCGCTGACAAGGTTCGAGAGCCTGGCGACCGCATCCTCGATCCAGCCCTTCGGAGT
Organism: Sphingomicrobium sp.; assembly: GCA_035555075.1. Taxonomy (GTDB): domain Bacteria; phylum Pseudomonadota; class Alphaproteobacteria; order Sphingomonadales; family Sphingomonadaceae; genus Sphingomicrobium. Next base: position 858 of record DATMHD010000058.1, read on the forward strand.
CTCGCTCCAGGCGAACACCGCCTGAAACATGACGAACATGATAAGTGCAAGGATGATCGGGCCGAGGACCGGATGCAGCAGGACTGCATCCAGCCGGTGAGTCCAGCGTCGGACCGGAGTTTCGCTGACGACGGCGGCTGAGGCGACCTCGCGCGCGCGGCGCTGCAGGTGAATGAGGTCGCTCTTCACATGCTCATGGACACCGCAGACGGGAGCCGAAAGCATGTCGTCGAGCGCAGCCTGAAGATCCTGGATCCCGCGGCGACGGACGGCGACCGTTTCAATGACAGGAACGCCAAGCTCCTGCTGCAGCACCTCTGGGTTGAGTTCCAGGCCGTCCCGCTTCGCAAGATCGACCATGTTGAGGGCAACGATGGTCGGCAGTCCAAGCTCGATCAGCTGGAGACAGAACCTGAGATGATTATCGAGGTTTGAAGCATCGACGACGACTACCAGCGCATCCGGCTGCCGTTCGCCCTTCTGCTCTCCGAGCAACACATCCCGAGTAACGGCCTCGTCAGGGCTTGCGGGATCGAGGCTATAGGCGCCTGGCAAGTCCACTAGCTCTATCGGCCGCCCATCCGCCAGGGTCAGTCGCCCCGAATGGCGCTCGACGGTCACGCCCGGATAATTGCCCACTTTCTGGCGAGCGCCGGTCAACGCGTTGAACAGCGCGCTCTTGCCGGCATTGGGGCTGCCGGCGACGGCGACAAGCGGGAGCGGATTCACCGGATCGGCTGAACCTGGATCGCCCCCGCGTGCCGGCGCCGGATTGCGACCGTCATGCGGCCGACGCGAATCGCGATCGGGTCGCGACCGAACGGTCCAAGATGCAACGGCTCTACCGTGACCCCTTCATCGAAGCCGAAATGCCTCAACCGACAGCATTCCGCCTCCCCGAGCAGGGCCCAGTCGACGCTGCAGATAAGGGCCTTCGTGCCGATCGCCAGGCGATCGAGACTCGTCCGGTCCGGGTGAAACGGTGCATTCATTGTTGCGATTGATTATCATTTACTGCGGCAACTGTGAAGCCGCTTAGCGTGGAGGGTAGCGCAGCCTGCCAAGGAACCGCGAGGGACTGAAATGCTCCGAGCCTCGCCAATCCGCCTTGAATCGCTCGAACTTCATCACATCCTCGATGCGCCGGTCGAGGAATGCCGCCGTCTCGGCCCAGCCTTCGCTCTTGTCATCGAGCCAAACGAGGAGGGTCGAACCATAAACAGCGCTAAGCGTCATTCGCTTGGTGTAATGATTGAAATCACTGCTGGTGTCGCCGGCGAGGCGCCACATGAGATCGGCAGTACGCCAGCCAATACGAAGCGCGTTTGGTAGGTTCTGCGGCATGGCGAGAATGCCAATTGCCCGGCGGACGGCCTCGCGGGCAGGGCCCATCGCCTGGAGTCTATGCCAGACAAGTACCCGGATCTTCTCGCGGATCTTCAGACCCTCGATCCGCTCGGGAACAAAATAGGCCTCGAGCGCACGGTCGATTTCCTGGATGTAGAGATCGATCATGCCAACCTGGCTTTTCGGAACGGCGAGCCGCGCCTGAACCGGATCGACCCCGAGCTGGCGGGCAGCGCTGTCGACAGCAGCACGTGTCCATCCGTCGAACACGGCATTCTCGCCGACCGCGAGCGCAAGTTCGCGGCGCAGTCGTTCGAGAGGGCTCGGCGAATCCATCCGGCTCAACTGGGCTGGGCGGCTGTCTGGCGCAAGCCCCGCTCGGGCAATCGGACGAGCACCAAGGCGGCGGCGATCGCTAGTCCGCCGACTGCGTCCGTCGCGGAAAGGCGCTCCCCATATGCGAACCACCCGATTGCGGCGCTGATTGCAGGCTGGGTCAGCAGAGCAAGGCCGACGACCAGCGGCGGGAGTGTTCCGATCGAATAGACGAGCAGCCCCTGACCGACCACCTGGCTGGACAATGCAAAGATGATGAGCGGTGTCCAATTGTGAGGCCAGAGCTGTTCGCCAAGTCCCAAGCTGATGGGCAATAATATGGGAACGGAGAATGCCGTCGCGAGGATCAGCAGCGGGACAGGCTGCAGGCTCGTTCGTCCACGCTCGACGAAAATCAGATATCCTCCGTAGAGGAGGCCCGCAACCAACGTCAGAAGGTCGCCGGCAAAGTTGGTGGGACTCAACTCGTAGCTACCGCTCATCAGCAAGGCGGCGCCTCCCACGGCAAATGCCAGGGCTCCCGCCTGTCTGGCCGAGGGACGGCTATGAGCGATGCACAAGCCGTAGACAGCGAAGACGAAACTTCCGGTGTTGCCAAACAATGTCGCGTTGCCGAGCTTCGTCATGCGAATGCCGGCATTCCAGCTCGCAAGGTCCAGCGAATAGAAGATCGCAGCGATGACAATGGTCACGATGAGCGTACGTCGGGGCCAATGCGCGCGCTGGCCGGATACCTGGGCGATAATGAATAGGAACGGAAGCGCAAGGGCCAGACGCCACACACCCGCAGCCACGGCGCCAACGTCGGCA
>DATMHD010000059.1:0-3422 GCA_035555075.1 Sphingomicrobium sp.
AGAAGGGGCCCGCTTTCGAGCGGGCCCCTTTTTCTATGGGGACGCAAGAGCGACTCGACCTTTCGCTGGTCAGCCCCGCCACAGTCCGTCGAGCCGTTCCCGCGTTACGGGATAGCCAAGATCCTCGGGGATCGTGATGAACCGGTCGCCGTCGCTTTCCTCGACCCAGGGCGTCACGGGACGGATCGGATGCGCGAGCGCATCGGACCGAATCGCTTCGAAGCTTTCATGCTGTGCCAGGCGCTCAAGGGTCCGCCGGGTCGGAAAGATCAGGCGGGCAGTTCCCTCGACATCGCGCTTCAGCACGTCGCGTGCAGAGGCCCAGAAGGCGCCCGAACATTCCCCTTCGACGACCCGTGGATCGCATTCCCCCGCTGGCGCCCGCGCAACGAAGAACAAGGTATCGAAGCGCCGGACCGCATGGAATTTCGGGACCCAGCGGGCGAAGGCCGTAAGTCCGCTGGGATCAAGCTTCAGCCCATGTTCCCCCAAGACCTTCGCGAACGGAAGGTCGCTCACCAGTGCATCCTGTATTTGCCGAGCAGCGGAAGCGTCGGGCGTTGGGCTTAGGCCGACAGGTATCGACGTTTCCTCAATCGTCTCGCGGATTGCAGCCACTGTTGCAGGCTCAAGCCCAAGTTCGGTCGCGAGGCTCCGATCTCCCTCATCGATCCGTCCGCCCGGGAAGACGAGCGCTCCCGCCGCGAAAGCCATTCCGCCTGCGCGTTCCACCATCAGCAGTTCAGGTGGCCCGATCCCCTGCTCGCGAACGAGGATCAGGGTCGCGGCGGGAATAGCGTCTTCGTTCAAACGGGTCCTCTCGCGACCACTTACATGCCGCTGACGTTCTGCTCGTCAGCCTCGGCGGGATTGGTCACGTTCTCGACGGCCGCATTTTCCTGCTGAACCTGGTTATGGATATTGGCCTCGGCCTGCGCCTGCGCGTTGGCCGCATCCATTGCTGCCTGGTCGGCAAGGTCATTGAGCTGCTCGGCATTGGGCTGATTGAGTTCGGCGTTCTGGACTGCGTCCTGATTGCTGTTGTTACAGCCGGCGAGCGCAAGCACGGCCGAGCCAAGTGTTACAAAAGCAAGCCTTTTCATCACTTTCCGTTCCCCATCAAACCGGTTGCCGGCAGGTCCAATAACAGCGCTGTTCTTGAGATTCACGCGCAAAATCCTTATCTGTCCAGTGCCGGTTCGCCGGCTATGTCGGTAGACTGTTGGGTGGAATAGGCACTTCGGACCCGGGGGGCAGTACCCCGGCGCCTCCACCATCAACCGCGCAAGCACGCGGCTGTTGATGGGGGCGAAATAGGATCGACGAGTGCAATAAAGGCCCGATTGCCGATCGGATTGAGCCACCGCGACGGCTCATTCACACAAGTGCCAACGATAACGAGGCGCTCGCTCTTGCCGCGTAACTGACGTCCTAACGGACTGACGTTACAAAGCTAAAGCGCGGTCGGACCCCACCGGGCAACAGAAGGGGATTCCAGCGGCACGGGGGACGCCGGGCAACAGAAGTCCCCCACCTTCTCCTCTTGTCCTTAGCGACGCTTCAGCTCGTCCCTGATCTCGGCCAGAAGTTCGACTTCGGACGGGCCTGCCGCCGCCGGAGGTTGCTTGCGCATCACCTTGTTCGCGGCCTTGATCATCAGGAAGATGATGAAGGCGAGGATGAGAAAGCTCACGACTTCGGTGAGGAAGGTCCCCCAGCCAAGGACCGGCGCACCGGCCTTCTTCAGCGCCGCATAATCCTTGAGCGAACCGTGATAGTCTGCGGGGACCGGCCCAAGCATGATGAAGTGGCTCGAGAAATCGATGCCGCCGAAGATTTTCCCGATGATGGGCATGATGATGTCTTCGGTGAGGCTCGTCACGATTTTTGCGAAGGCGGCGCCGATGATCACTGCAACCGCGAGATCGAGGACGTTCCCCTTGGCGATGAAGTCACGGAATTCCTTCAGCATGATTGCCCCTTTCGGCTGCGTCGGATTGCTGACACTAACGTCCATCGCCGGGCAAAGGGAAGTGAACAGACATTGTGTATTGCTGGCGTAAGACAGTATATTGAAACGGAACGGCGGCGAATCTACCTATCCGCCGACGCACCACTGGGGAGATTGGAATGACTGTTCTTCGCCGCCTTGGACTGCTTGCACCGCTTGCTGCGCTCAGCCTTGCGGGATGCGGCATCAACAGCGTTCCGACCGCCGAGGAGCAGGTCACCGCCTCGTGGGGCAATCTTCAGGCCGACTATCAGCGGCGTGCTGACCTCATCCCCAATCTTGTGAACACGGTGAAGGGATATGCGCAGCAGGAAAAGACCGTCCTCACCGAAGTGACGGAGGCACGCGCGAAGGCGACGAGCATCCAGCTCAATGCCGGCGATCTTAGCGATCCCCAGAAGGTGCAGGCTTTCCAGAATGCCCAGTCCCAGCTCGGGGGCTCCATCGGACGGCTCCTTGCGAGCTTCGAAGCCTATCCGGACCTCAAGTCCAATCAGAACTTCCTTGCACTTCAGGATCAGCTTGAGGGCACGGAGAACCGGATCAACGCATCCCGCCGCGACTATAATGACGCCGTGAGGCGCTATAACACCCTGATCCGGACCTTCCCGACCGCCATTGGCGCCCGGGTATTCTACGGCGCCAAGCCCAAGGTTCCGTTCGAAGCCTCGGCCGCTGCCCAGCAAGCGCCGACGGTCAATTTCAACGCGAGCTGATCGGCATGAAGCAGCTCCTGGCGGTTCTGTGGCTGGCGCTCGTTGCGCTTGCTGCACCCGTCGCGGCACAGAGCTTCCCGCAGCTCACCGGCCGAGTGGTGGATGACGCACATCTCCTGACACCCGCCCAGGTCCAGGATCTGACCCAGAAGTCCGCCGCGCTCGAGACGCAAAGCGGCGGCCGGCAGTTCGTCATTGCCACGGTCAACAGCCTCGAGGGTTATCCCATCGAGGATTATGCATACCGCCTCGGCCGCTATTGGAAGATCGGGACCGCAAAGAACAACGACGGCGTGCTCCTGCTGGTCGCGCCGAACGAGCGCAAGGTCTGGATCGCGACCGGATACGGGGCAGGCGGCTTCATGACGGACGCAATGGCGGGCGTCATCACGCGCGAGGCCATTCTCCCGCACTTCAAGCAGAATCCGCCTGATTATGGGGCCGGTATCGAAGCCGGCGCCGATGCGATCATCAGGCAGATGAGCCTTCCTGCCGACCAGGCGCAGCGCAATGTCGCGGCGGCCCAGCAGGCGCAGCAGCAGCGCCAGCACTCGGGCGGGAACCCGCTGCCGGTCTTCTTCTGGCTCATGGTGATCGGTTTCGTCGTCCTGTCGCACTTCAGACGCGGGCCCGGGCGCCGCTACCGGTCGCGAAGTGGCGGCATCAGCCCCTGGGTCGTCCTTTGGGGTCTCGAT
>DATMHD010000060.1:0-2060 GCA_035555075.1 Sphingomicrobium sp.
AGCCAGCGCCTCAACGCCAAGCAGCGCTCGCGCGATCTCAGCGAAGACGGAGCGCACCTTTCCGACTACTACAAATATATCCGCGATTATGCCGGACGGAATCCGCGCACCAAGGTCACTGCGACCTGGTCCGTCTTCAACTGGTACGAGGCAGGGGTGAACGACGTCGCCCACGACGCCGTCTTCCGAAATGATCTCGGAGCCGATCTCGCGAAAGTGCGCGCTCCCGTTTTGATCCTCTCCGATGCCAAGGATTCGCTTCATGGAAACGACCTTCGCGCAGCCAAGCGTTATCCGCGGTTTCGCTATCTTCAATTCTCAGAAGATGGTGCGCACGCGCTGATGATCGATCCCGCTCGGTGGGCCAATGTCGCGGCGGGTTTCCTCGACGAGGTGCGTAAAGCGCAAGGGCACTGAACCCGCCCGAACCTCGTCTGGCGCCTGGATCAGCCGGCGAGCGGCTCCGGCAGCAGTCCGCATTCCTTAGACGCATCTTTCGACTCATCGTCCTTCGCACCGACGATCTTCGTCATCTCGGCTGCGAACTCGCGGTACCGACGCGCACCGAACGCCAGGACCAGCAGCGAGGGAGCGCCGACCACAAGCACAAATCCCGAAAGCGCCAGACCGATCGCCTTCGGGTCGCCCAGCCAGTCAGTGGCAGCGCCGACCAGAGGCGGTCCGAGAAGGGGCCCGATGAGCGTGATTAGCGTATTGAATATCGCGGTCGTGCGGCTGCGCATTTCGCCGGGCGTGATGAGCTGCAGTGCAGCCGGACCGCCAGCGGTTGCAGCGGCCTTCCCGATGAATGCGGCGAACATCAGCACGACGGCCAACCAGGCATTGGGCATGATGGGATAGAGCAGGCTTGCCGGCACCGTGATCGCAAGGCCCAGGATGAGCGTGTTGAGCGCCGCGTCCGCCGGCGACTTCCCGGGACGCTTGCTCGACCAGAGTGCAAGAGCGGTCCCCAGCGGCCCGGCGGTGAAGTAGAAAATGCCGGTGACCAGCCCGACCGTCGCCACGTTCCAGCCGTAGACGCGCTCGAACAGCGGCACATTCCACAAGGTCAGTGTGCTCATTGCGAAGTTGCAGGTGGCACCGAGGATGATGACGCCGAACTCCCGCCAGCGGACGAGCATGAACCGCATTGCGCTTCGGCTCGATGCACCGTCAGCCGTCCCGATCTGCTCCGTCCGGCCGGGCTCGCGGACCGAGAGCATGAGGAACGCGAGAATGAAACCAGGTACTCCAACCAGCAGGAAGGCAAATTGCCAGGGCTGGAATGGCCCGAGCCCGAGGAAGCTGACGGGCCCGACCTTGTGAAGCATCGAAACGAGGTAGCCGCCCACGAGGAATGCCAGGCCCGCGCCGAGATAAGGTCCTGCCATATAGATGCTGATTGCGCGCGAGCGTTCGTGCCGGCCGAAGAGATCGCTGATGATCGAGACCGAACAAGGGCTCACCACGGCTTCGCCAAGGCCAAGCCCGAACCTCAGCAGAAGCAGTGGCACGAAGGCCATGGCCCATGCGCTCATCGTCGTCATGGTGCACCAGAAAACGATCCCCGCGATGAGGAGCCATTTACGGCTCGATCGATCGGCGAGAAGTCCAAGCGGGATCGCGACCAGGACGTTGAAGAGCGAAAAGGCCGGCCCGAGGAGGATACCCACCTGGAAGTCGGTGAGATGCATCGACTTCTTGATGGGGTCGACGAGCAGCGAAAGGATGTAGCGGTCGAAGTAGGAGAGGATGAAGACGAGGAGCAGCAGGACTACGACGTACCAGCGCCGGAACGCGCTTTGCGCGACACTCATATGCGTCCCCACTCGCTCGGATGGATTGGTCGCAGCTGACTAGGCGCCAAGGTTGCTGCCGAAGACGTACCAGCCGCCTTTCCCGTGCCGGGGCCGTCCGGGCTCATCCCATGCAAAAGCATCGAAGCGATCAGGGTAGGCGTTGATGTCCGGAAGAATGTGAGCGAAGCTTTGTTGGCGCTCAAAGCCCGCCTCACCCATGAGCTCAATGGGATCCTGGGCTCGGAAGGCGGTGTAGAACGG
>DATMHD010000061.1:0-2923 GCA_035555075.1 Sphingomicrobium sp.
TGCGCAATTCGCTCGCCGCGACGGACTTCGAAGGGCTCGTCCCCAAGATTGGCGAGAATCACCTTCACCTCGCCCCGATAATCCTCGTCGATCGTACCCGGCGTATTGAGGCAGGTGATCCCGTGCTTCAGAGCGAGGCCCGACCGCGGACGGACCTGGACTTCAAACCCATGGGGGATGGCGATCGCGAACCCGGTGCGAACGGCTTGCCGCTCGCCGGGCGCGAGCGTCAGGTTCTCGGCAGCGACGACATCAAGACCGGCAGCACCCTTTGTCGCATAGCTTGGTAACGGCAGCCCCTCGCCATGCTGAAGGCGCTGAAGCTCGATCTCGATCATTTGGACTTCTTTCGTGCCGGGCGCCGGCCCTTCTTTGCCGGTGGCCCTTTCGCCGCGCGCTCGTCGATCAGGCGAACAGCCTCATCAAGAGTGACGGCTTCGGGGTTGCTGCCCTTGGGCAGCGTCGCATTGGTTGTCCCATCGGTGACATAGGGACCGTAGCGCCCCGCCATCACCTTGATTTCGCCGCCGTTGGCAGGATGCGGCCCGAGGACTGCGACCGGTTCACGGGAACCTGCCCGCTGTCGCCCACCACTAGAGGCCGCATCGGCGAGCCTGGCGACGGCAGCGTTCATTCCTGTCTCGAACACCTCGGCAGTCGAACCGAGCTTTGCATATTTGCCGTCGTGGGCGAGATAGGGGCCATAGCGGCCGATCGACGCGGTGATGGGCTTCCCCGTCTCCGGATGAGGCCCGATCTCACGCGGCAGCGACAGGAGCCGCTCCGCAAGGTCGACGGTCACGTCATCGACCGGCACATCCTTGGGGATGGATGCGCGTTTGTCGCCGCGCTCGACATACGGGCCGAAACGGCCGCTCTTGAGAAGAATTCCAGAACCAAGGTCGGTAGGGCCGTCACTTTGCGCCTGCTCCCCGCCCTGACCGAACTTCTGGGTATAGCGGCAGTCGGGATAGTTGGAGCAGGCGACGAACGCTCCGAAACGTCCGCCGCGGAGCGAAAGCCGGCCATTGCCGCATTGCGGGCAAAGGCGCGGGTCGCTCCCGTCGGCACGTGGCGGGTAGAGCCAGGGGGCAAGGAACTGGTCCAGTGCCTGCGTGATTTCGCTCGGCTTCTGGTCCATCACTTCGCCCGCCTTGGGTTTGAAGTCGCGCCAGAAATCATCGAGCAGCTTCTGCCAGTCGAGGCGACCGCCCGAGACGTCGTCCAGCTCTTCCTCGAGCTCGGCAGTGTAATCGTAGCTGACGTACCGTTCGAAGAAACGCTCGAGAAAGGCGGTCACGAGCCGGCCGCTCTCCTCAGGCACGAATCGGCCCTTCTCGACTCGCACATATTCGCGGTCCTTGAGCGTCTGCAGGGTCGCCGCATAGGTCGAGGGACGCCCTATTCCGAGTTCCTCGAGACGCTTGACGAGGCTCGCCTCCGAATAGCGGGGCGGCGGCTGGGTGAAGTGCTGGGTCGCATCGACTCCTGTTTTTACCGGCGCGTCGCCGTCACGAAGCGTCGGCATTCGGGCATCGTCCTCATCCTCACCCTTCTCGTCGCGTCCTTCCTCATAGAGTGCGAGATAGCCGGGGAAGAGGACGACCTGGCCCGTTGCACGAAGGAGCGCTCTTCCCGCACCGTCCGTGAGCTCCACCGTCGTACGCTCGAGGCGAGCGGAAGACATCTGGCTTGCAAGCGCCCGGTTGTAGACTAGCTCGTAAAGGCGGGCGTGATCGCCCGAAGCCGCCCGGGAGCGATCGAAATCGGTCGGTCTGATCGCCTCATGCGCTTCCTGCGCATTCTTGATCTTGCTCGTATACTGCCGCGGCCGGTCCGGCACATAGCCCGCATCATAGCGCGTGGTGATCGCGCGCCTCGCTGCACTTACGGCTTCTGCTGCCATGTCGACGCCGTCAGTACGCATATAGGTGATGAGCCCGTCCTCGTAGAGCGACTGGGCGACCCGCATCGTGTGGCTTGCGGAGAAGCCTAGCTTGCGCGCGGCCTCCTGCTGAAGCGTGGACGTGGTGAACGGAGGCGGCGGGTTCTTCGAGAACGGCTTGGTCTGAACGGAGGAGACCGTGAACCGTCCGGCTTCGACGACCTTCTTTGCAGCATCGGATTCGCCGCTGTTACCGATTGTGAGCCGATCGATCTTTTTGCCGTCGAGCTGGACGAGACGCCCAACAAAGCGTTGACCGTCGGACTCGAAGGTCGCGCTGACCTGCCAATATTCCTGCGGCTTGAAGAGTTCGATTTCGCGTTCGCGATCGACGATGAGCCGGAGCGCCACGGACTGCACCCGGCCGGCGGACTTTGCTCCCGGAAGCTTTCGCCAGAGGATCGGAGAAAGCGTGAACCCGACAAGATAATCGAGCGCACGCCTCGCTTTATAGGCGTCGATCAGATCCTCATCGAGGCTGCGAGGCTTCTGCATCGCCTCGGTGACTGCGGAATTGGTGATCGCGTTGAACGTCACCCGCTGGACGTTCGCAGGCAATGCCTTCTTCTGGCGCAGCACCTCCTGAACATGCCAGCTGATCGCCTCGCCCTCCCGATCGGGGTCCGTTGCGAGAATGAGGGTGTCCGCCTTCTTCGCTTCGTCGGTGATCGCCCGCAATTGCTTGGAGCGGTCCGGCGAGACCTGCCATTGCATCTGGAAGTCATGGTCAGGGTCGACCGACCCGTCCTTTGCCGGGAGATCACGCACGTGCCCGAAGGAGGCGAGCACCCGGTGGCCAGCTCCGAGATATTTTTCGATTGTTTTGGCCTTGGCCGGCGATTCGACGACAACGAGCTTCAACGAACAGGATTCCTCTTACGTACGTACGCGCGATGGTGGTGGGCGGCCCAACGCCTCGTCAACTGCATCCCAAGGGACGCCGGCATCGGGCCGCTGGGTCGCGGCTTGATTTCAACT
>DATMHD010000062.1:0-2370 GCA_035555075.1 Sphingomicrobium sp.
AATCCTCGAGAAAATCCAGGAGTTCGTCGACCTTTTCGGAAAAGCGCGGTTTGTCAGACAGGAACAGGTTCGACAGCCCATGCACTTCCTGCGCTTCGAAAGGCATATCGCGCTCAGGATTGAAATAGGCGTGAAAATGTCGCCCTGTCTCCACGCGATTGAACATTTCGACACAGCCGATTTCAACAATCCGGTCTCCGCCAAGGGGGTTCAGCCCCGTTGTTTCCGTGTCGAAGACGATCTCGCGCATGGCTGTGATTCTATCGACGGGTGCCACTTGCGAGACAAGCCAGAATGTCTCGCACCTGGCGCTTGGTTGTGGATAGGTCGCAGCCTGTGTCGATGACGAAGTCCGCCCGACTGCGTTTCTCCTCATCGGGCATCTGACGGGCAAGGATCGAGGACAATTTGGCGCTCGTCATGCCGGCGCGTTCCATCACGCGCGCCCGCTGAATATCCGACGGAGCCGAGACGACGATGACCTTGTCGAACTCCTTTTCGCTGCCCGTTTCGAACAAAAGCGGAATCTCGAACAACAAGGCGGGCGCAGCAGGGTGTGCAGCAGCGAAGGCGTCCCGTGCCTCTCGCACCGCCGGATGAACCAACTGCTCGAGCAGCGCGAGCTTCGCTGGATCCCCAAGGACGATCTGCGCGAGGCAGTCGCGATCGAGCGTGCCGCAGCGGACCGTTCCGGGGAAGAGCTCGCCGATCCTCGCGACGAGACCGCCGCCCGGCCCCTGGAGCTCGCGAACCACGGCATCCGCGTCGAACACTGGTACGCCCGCACCCTCGAACATCGCGGCGACCGTCGACTTTCCCATGCCGATCGAGCCGGTAAGGGCGAGCCGGATCATGCGAGGAGCAGCCTCCGGTCCCGAAGCGCACCAAGAAGCGGCACCAGGGGCATTCCAAGAATGGTGAAATGGTCCCCTTCGATTTTCTCGAACAGCTGCACTCCAAGTCCCTCCAGCCGGAACACACCGACCGTATAGCCGACCTCGGGCCATTCGGCATCGAGATAGGCACCAATGAAGTCGTCAGAGAGCTCGCGCACTTGGAGCCGTGCTGTCTCAACGTGAAGCCATTGCGGCTCGCCATTTTGCGCAAGCGCGACGGGGCTCGTCTGGAACATCGCCCTGGCCGAGATGAAGCGGAGATGATGCGCCGCTTCCTCGCGATCTTTGGGTTTGTCGAACAGCCGGCCGCCCGCGCTCACAACGCTGTCACTTCCGATCACCCAGGCCGTCCCCGCGACGCTGCAAGCTTTTGCAGTTGCGAGTCTCGAGGCAATCTCTGCCGCGTCCACCAGACGTCGCTTGGCCTCATCTTCGTCCACCTCGGGCTTCACCGCCCGATAGTCGACTCCGGCGGCATCGAGCATTTGCCGACGGATCGCGCTCGTGGAGGCTAGGATCAGGCTCAATCTGTCAACCTTGTGGAAAACACGCGTAGCAAGGCTAGCGCGAGCCTGGGGAGGGGTTCAACCGGCGCTTTAACGCGCCCGCCTCAAGCGTACATTCCAAGATTCATCCACGGGGACTGAATCCATCCCCAGACTGTGAATCATGGGGTGAAGTCGGCGCGACTCGTGCCCTCACGCAGAGGACCCGTCTGCGGCGCTTGTTGGCAATTCCGGTAGCGGCGCCTAAACCCCGCTCTCCCGCGCCCAATAACAACATCAATCTTAGATTCTAAATATATATAAGGAGAGAAGAGGGGTGGCTTCCGTGCCTTCCGAGCTTCCCGAGACGCTCGCTGCCAAGCCCTTGCTCGACGTCCTTGGCGGTCAGCGGTGCAAGCCCGTGCCGATGTGGATGATGCGTCAGGCAGGGCGCTATCTTCCCGAATACAGAGCTCTTCGTGAAGAAAAGGGGAGCTTCCTCGATCTCGTCTACGACAGTGACGCCGCAGCGGAAATCACGCTCCAGCCGCTCGTTCGTTTTCCTGAGCTCGACGCTGCCATCCTCTTTTCCGATATCCTTATCGTTCCTTTCGCAATCGGCCAGAATCTGAGCTTCGTGACAGGCGAAGGGCCTCGCCTAACCCCAATTCTCGCAGGCACTTCGATTGACCAGCTGACACCTTATCCAGCAAGGCTGGACCCGATTTACGAAACAGTCCGCAAGGTCAAAGCCAAGTTACCCGCGGGAAAGGCACTGATCGGGTTTGCTGGCAGTCCGTGGACGGTCGCCACCTATATGGTAGCTGGCCGGGGCAGTCGCGATCAGGCCGAGGCACGCCGGCTTGCCTACGGTGACACCAAGGCCTTTGGTGCCATCGTCCATCGCATCGAAGAGATCACGCTCCAATATCTTTCAGCGCAAGCGGAAGCCGGCGCGGAAGTATTGCAGCTGTTCGACAGCTGGGCTG
>DATMHD010000063.1:0-4807 GCA_035555075.1 Sphingomicrobium sp.
GTGCGGGTCGGCCAGACCGCGGCCGCCGAGGTGGACGGCAAGACGTATCGATTGAAGGTCGCGAAGGTCTATCCGCAGGTCCGCAACGGCCAGTTCCAGATCGACCTCCTGTTCGATGGCCCCGCACCGGCATCGGTGCAGCGGGGGCAGACCGTCCAAACCAAGCTCACGCTCGGCGACTCCTCCAAGGCGGTTCTCATCCCCAACGGCGCCTTCTTCAACGATACGGGCGGCAATTGGGTCTTCGTCGTCGACAGGGGCGGGCGCGGCGCGACCAAGCGCCAGGTCCAGCTCGGGCGTCGCAACGCCGAATTCATCGAGGTGCTTGGCGGGCTTTCACCCGGAGAGCGCGTGATCACCTCTTCCTACAGCGGGCTGGTCGACAAGGACCACCTCAGTTTCAGTTCCGGCGAGTAAGAAAGGAAACCCTCTCGTGCTGACCATGACGGGCCTCACCAAAACCTACCGCACAGACACTGTCGAAACGACTGCGCTTGATTGCGTGGACCTCGACATCGCAGACGGCGAATTCGTTGCAATCATGGGACCATCGGGCTGCGGCAAATCGACCCTCCTCAACGTAATGGGGATGCTCGATAGCCCGACCGGCGGCAGCTACGTCTTCAACGGTCACGAGGTGGCCGGACTCAATGAATCGCAGCTCGCCGACACCCGCAAGAGCAACATCGGTTTCATTTTCCAGAGCTTCAATCTCGTCGATGAGCTGACGGTTCGGGAGAATGTCGAACTTGCGCTTCTCTACCACAATTTCCCGGCTTCGGAGCGCAGGCAGCGGGTCGAACGCGTTCTCGACAAGGTCGGCATCGCGCACCGCGCCAAGCATCGCCCGACGCAGCTTTCGGGCGGCCAGCAGCAGCGCGTCGCGGTTGCCCGTGCACTCGTGGGCGAGCCCAAGCTGATCCTTGCCGACGAGCCGACCGGCAACCTCGACACGGCGCACGGCGAAGAGGTGATGCGCATGCTCCGGCAGCTCAACCAGGAGGGGTCGACGATCGTCATGGTGACCCACTCGCCGGCCCATGCGGACTTTGCGAGCCGCGTCGTCAACATGCTCGACGGGCGGATCCTCCAGGAGCGGCGGCGCGCAGCCTGAGGATTTTGGGGCGTTCACTCTTTCGGGAGGACAGTCACGATGTGGCGGAACTACTGGACGGTCGCAGTCAGGGCGCTTGCCAAGAGCAAGACCTATTCGGTGATCAACATTGCCGGGCTCGCCATCGGCATGGCGGCCTGCGTGATGATCCTCCTCTACATCCGTTACGAGCGGAGCTACGACAGCTGGCTCCCCGACGCCCAGAACACCTACCAGCTCGAGGCTTGGTACCCGCATCCCCGCGACGGCGAACCAAGCTTCCTGCAGATGACGGCCTATGTCTCCAAGACCGCTGCAAAGAAGGATTTCCCTCAGATCGAGCATGCGGTCTACGTCCAGGACAACCAGCCCGTGCTCGTCCAGGACGGCCAGGCGTCGGCAACCAAGAACTGGTACTTTGCCGATGACGATTTCCTGAAGGCCGTCAGCCTGCCGCTGATCGCGGGCACGTCGCTCGTCGCGCCGGAGACAGCCGTCATCACGCAGACGGAAGCAGTGAAGCGGTTCGGCACCGACCGGGTCGTTGGACGCACGATGACGATCATCACGAGGGGCGTGAAGCACGACCTCAAGATCACGGGCGTCCTTAAGGATCTGCCCAGGAATTCGAGCCTCAAAATAGATGCGATCATCCGGCTCGATTTCAATCAATTCTATGCTGACACGCCCCAGGCGCTGACCAAGTGCTGGGGCTGCCAGTCCGGCTACGTCTATGTGAAGCTTCGTCCGGGAACGGACGTGCGGCAGCTCGAGGCCCAGTTGCCGGCATGGGAGAAGCGGAACATTCCCGACGAGATGACCGGCAACATCCGGTACAATGCGGGTGAGGATGAGGACTGGCACTTCATCAACATCAGGGACATCCACCTTGGGAAGGCGCAGGATGCGGCGATGACGCCGGGCAATGACCGGCGCTCGATCGCGACCTTTGCGATCATCGCCGTTCTGATCCTTGGAATGGCGGTCGTGAACTTCACCAATCTTGCAACCGCAAGGGCGAGCCAGCGTGCTCGGGAAGTTGCGCTGCGCAAGGTGCTCGGCGCCAACCGGAGCCAGCTGATCGTCCAGTTCGTCGCGGAATCGATCCTCATTTCGGCAGTTGCAATGCTGGTTGCGCTCGCGCTTGCGGAGCTCCTGGTGAAGCCGTTCGCGGCCTTCCTCGACGGCGACATCGTCCTTTCATACCTGGGCCGCGACGGCGTGCTCCTTCCAGCGGTCGCGCTGACTCTTCTCGTTGGTATCCTCAGCGGGCTCTATCCCGCATTCTTCCTCTCCCGCTTCCAGCCGGCGCAGGTTCTGAAGGCGAACCGCTCGGCTGCCGAGACTCCAGGCTCGGGTCGCGTGCGAACGATTCTCGTGGTGTTCCAGTTTGCAGTCTCGATCGGCCTCATCATCTGCACGGCCGTGATCTACGGGCAGACAGTCTTCGCCCGGTCGGTCGATCCCGGCTACAAGCGCGATCACATCCTCCAGGTTGAAGAGCTCGGACGTGCCCAGCTCTGGTCCAAAGCCGACATGATCGTCCACCAGATGCAGCGCGTCCCAGGAGTTGTCGCCGCAGCGCTCACCGACATCGGCGTCAACACCAACAATCAGAGCAACACCTACATCATTCCCGCAGGAAGCAACCGCCAGGTGCTGATCGGGCAATACAATGTCGGCGCGAACTATCTCAATGCGATGGGGCTCAGTCTCAAGGCGGGCCGCTGGTTCGACGAGAACCGCCCGATGGACGACATGACGACGCCCTATCCGCAAAACCTCAACGTCGAGAAGGCAGTCGCCCTGCGCGGCGTCAACGTCGTCATCAACGAGAATGCGGTGAAGAAGCTCGGTTTCAGCTCGGCACAGGACGCGATCGGCAAGGTCGTCAAAGGAAAGCTCCTGTCGGACGACGCCGGCACGATGAACATCAACATCATCGGGGTGGTCGGTGATACGCGCTTCCGATCGGTCCGTACCCCCATCGAGCCGATGATGTTCCACAAGGTGACGGCAGGGCCCAATTGGCTGATCATCCGCTACCGCGGCGATCCGGCAAGCGTCCGCGGCGGCGTCGAAAGCCAGTGGAAGCAGATCACGAATGAAGTGCCGTTCAATGCCAAGTTCAGCGAAGACGTGATCGCCGAACTCTACAAGAAGGAAGACGCACGAGCGCAGACGTTCGCGGCATTCTCCCTTCTTGCGGTGATCATCGGCTGCCTTGGACTGTTCGGTCTTGCAGCATTCACGGCGGAGCGGCGCACCAAGGAGATCGGGATCAGGAAGGTGCTGGGTGCCCGCACCCGCGACATTGTCCGTCTGCTGGTGTGGCAGTTCAGCCGACCCGTCATCATCGCCAATGTGATCGCGTGGCCGATTGCCTGGTGGATGATGCGTGACTGGCTGAACGGCTTTGATGAGCGCATCCCGCTGACTCCCGTTCCCTTCCTGATCGCCGCTGTCATCGCGCTCGGCATCGCGGTCGCAACGGTCGTTGGTCACGCGGTCAAGGTCGCGAGGGCCAACCCCATCCATGCGCTTCGGTACGAATAGGCGCCCTGCGCGCAAGTGAAGGGACACAGGAATTGGAGAGGACTGTCATCATGTGGGGGAATTACTGGACGGTGGCTGTCCGCGCGCTCGCCAAGAGCAAGACCTATTCCGTCATCAACATCGCGGGCCTCGCAATCGGGATGGCGGCATGCGTCATGATTCTCCTCTATATCCGGTACGAGAAGGGCTACGACGGCTGGCTTCCTGACGTCGAGAACACCTATCAGCTCCAGGCCTGGTACCCGCATCCCAAGGACACGGACCCTGCCTTCCTCCAGATGTCGGGCTATGTGGCCAAGGACGCGATCAAGAAGGATTTCCCCCAGGTCGCAGGCGCCGTCTACGCGCTCAGCAGCCAGCCCGTCTTCATCAAGGACGGGCAGGCTTCGACCACCAAGGATTACCTGTTGACCGACGGCGACTTTCTGAAGGTCGTCAATCTCCCGCTCCTTTACGGCACCGGCACTCCGGCGGCGATGACTGCGGTCCTCTCGCAAAGCGAGGCCATCCGCCGCTTTGGCACAGACCAGGTGGTTGGCCGGACCATGACGACCATCTCCAAAGGCGTCAGCCGCGACTTCAGGGTTACCGGGGTGTTCAAGGACATCCCGAAGAACTCGAGCATGAAGATCAACGCCATCGAGCGGCTCGATTTCAACAGCTTCTTTGCAAACGAGCCGCAGTTCCTCACTTGCTGGAGCTGCCAATCGGGCTGGGTCTATCTGAAGCTTCGCCCGGGTACCGACGTTGCCCAGCTCCAGGCACAGGAGCCTGCTTGGGAGAAAAGGAACATTCCCGACCAGCCCAACGGAAGCATCCGCTACAACGCTGGGGACGAGGAGGACTGGCACTTCATCAACCTTCGCGACGTCCACCTTGGGAAGGCGCAGGGCGGGTCGATGACAGCTGGCAATGATCGCCGGTCGATCACGACCTTTGCCATCATCGCCGTGCTCATCCTTGGAATGGCGGTGGTCAATTTCACCAACCTTGCGACCGCAAGGGCAGCCCAGCGTGCACGTGAGGTTGCGCTGCGGAAAGTTCTTGGCGCGACCAGGCGCCAACTCATCGTCCAGTTCGTCGCGGAATCGATCCTCATTTCAGGCGTTGCAATGCTGTTTGAACTGGCGCTCGTCGAACTCCTTGTCCGGCCGTTCG
>DATMHD010000064.1:0-2541 GCA_035555075.1 Sphingomicrobium sp.
TACGAGGTGTTCGACGCCAGGATCGCGCCCGGCTTGGCGATCTTGTCGAGCCGGCCGAACACCTCCTTCTTCACGTCCATATTCTCGTAGACCGCCTCGATGATGAGGTCGCAGTCGGCGAGCGCATTGAAGTCCAGCCTCGGCGAAAGCAGGCCCATCGCCTTCTCGACCTGCTCGGTCGTCATCCGGCCCTTGGACGCGGTCGCCTCATAATTCTTGCGCATCAGGCCGGTCCCGCGGTCGAGCGCCTCCTGCCCCATTTCGACGATCGTCACCGGGATGCCCGCCGACAGGAAGTTCATCGAAATGCCGCCGCCCATCGTGCCCGCGCCGATCACGCCGACACGCTTGATGTCGCGCGGCGCCGTATTCTCGGGCAGGCCTTCGATTTTGTTCGCCTTGCGCTCGGCGAAGAAGAAATATTGCTGCGCCTTCGCCTGCGTGCCGCTCATCAACTCCATGAACAGCTTGCGCTCATCGAGCACGCCCTCGGCATAGGGCTTCTCGCAGGCGATCTTCACCGCCTCGACGTTCTTCAGCGGCGCATCGAAGCCGCGGAACTTGTGGCCATTCTCCTTGAGGAAGGTCTCGAACGTCTCCGGACTGCACTCCTTGAGCTTGTCCTGCCGCTCGCTGCTCTTCGGCAGCGGCCGCACGTCGCGCAATTCCTCGGCATAGCCGACCGCATGCGGGATCAATTCGCCTTCGATCAGCCGGTCGATCAGCCCGCAGTCGAAGCCTTCCTTCGCGCCGATGGGGTTACCGCCCGCGCACATCTCGAGCGCGCGGCGAACGCCGGCAACGCGCGGCAGCCGCTGCGTCCCGCCCGCCCCCGGCAGCAGCCCGAGCTTCACTTCGGGCGTGCCTAGCTTCGCCGACGGAACCGCAACGCGATAATGGCAGGACAGCGCGACCTCGAGCCCGCCGCCGAGCGCGGTGCCGTGGATCGCGGCCACCACCGGCTTGGTGCAATTCTCTATCCGGTCGACCACCTGCGGCAGCATCGGCTGCTCGAACGCCTTGGGCGTGCCGAATTCGGAGACGTCGGCGCCGGCAAAAAAGGTCTGCCCTTCGCAGGCGATCACCACTGCCTTCACGCTATCGTCGGCCTCCGCTTCCTCGATCGCGGCAACCAGGCCCTGCCGCACCGCATGCCCAAGCGCATTCACGGGCGGATTGTTCGACAGGACAATCATCACGTCGCCATGCTTGCGGGTCGAGATCGGGCTAGTCGTCGGCTTTTCCATCACGTCTTCCATGGCTAGTCTCCTGCGCTGGCCGCTAAGCTGCTGCTTACAGCCTTGCAAGTCCGCGACCCCTTAGCGACGCTCGTTCCCAACGAGGTCGGCTATGGAAGATTCAAGATACGGTCGACCGCACCGCAGCGTCGGTCAGTCAGAGTAGTGCGCCAGCCACTAGTCCTAGCGTCGGAAACCAAACGAAACAGGCCGTGACAAATGACACCTGCTTTTTCAGGAGACGCAGGACATAGGCGCTACCGAGTCCAGTCGCGGCGGCGAAGAGGGCGAGCCGATACGAGTCCCTCGGCACGAACGGAAGCGACTGAGCAATTTCGAATAATGAGACGAAGCCTGTGGCCAGCAGCAGTACAAATGCGAGAATGACCGACACACCAGCAACAGCGGGGACGCGAGGCAGGAAGAATCCGCGCGGCAAGTTCGTTTCCCGCATCAACGCAGCTGTCGTCTCTCGATAGAGCGCAGGATGGCCAAACAAGGCTAGTAGTGTTTTCACGTCCTGTGACGGGAAGTGACGGAGCATACTCCTCTTTGCCTGAAGCCTGCCCGGCTTATTCTCGAACCAATAGGACCGGCCGCCATCGACAAAGTTGGTGTGGCCGAAATACGGCTTCAGCAGCCTGCTCCCGAGCGGCAGAAACCTTAGTACAATGCTGAGTGCCCGTTCTGGACCGTGCAGAAACGAGACAAAGCCGTTATATTCCGGCGATTCCAGTATCAGGATGTCATCTCTTTGAGAGCGCGTGACCGCTTCCGCGCATAGCTTCCTCAACGTGCGGTGGTCGACGTGCATCTCTCCGCGCGCCGGAACGATGATGGTCCCCTGCTTTGGCAGTTCATTCTTGATGGCATCGACGAGAGCCTCGCGGGCGTCTGCGAGTTGCGACAGCGATTGTTGGGCTGGTCCCTCAGGTTGGGATTCGCGCAAATCGATGAATCCCAGGGCCTCGCCCGGCACTCCGACCGATGCCGAAGCGGCCAGGGCTTCGCGCCTTCTGACAGTCGCGATCGAGGAAAGTGGATCGGGTCCGCCGCAAGTTAGATAGACAATCCGGACAGTCTTGCCGGCTTCAAGCGCGAAGAGAGCATATTCGGCCCCCGCGATGACGCAGTCGTCCTGATGCGCCGCACAGATCAGCGTATGCCTGGACTCAAACGGAAAGGGCCGCGGCGATGCGCGGAAAAAGCAAAACGCCAACAACAGCAGCGAAGCCCCAACGAGGCTTCCAACGACAAGCATGCCCTGCCCCCTTGGTCTTGCCGATAACGCAGTTTTAAAAAC
>DATMHD010000065.1:0-3421 GCA_035555075.1 Sphingomicrobium sp.
GCTTCTGGTGCCCTTCGGCCATCGCATCCGAGCGGTCGGTGAGAAAGCTCGCGACTGCGAGCGCGATCAACCCTGCGCCGATCACCGCGCCCCAGCCGATGAGGCCCGTGCGCATCAGGGGGTCATTTTCCTCGTGCCGGCCTTCTTCGACGACGTTTGCAGGCCCCGCACGGCCGCGCCGCGCAATGCCGGCGAGCATGAACGCGATGACGGCGAGGTACATGACGCCGCAGATGAGGAGGAACGCGATGAACAGGCTGTTGAAGTGACGCGTGCCATCGCCTGCATTCCCGAAGACACTCTGGTAGTTCTGGTAATTACAGGCCGCAGTCAGCAGCGGCAGCAGCATCAGGGCCGCTCGGGACCGCATGCTCATTGTTCGGCGGTGTCCGACGTCTTCGGGGGCAGCCGTGTCGCCAGCGTCGAGGGAACCGTGTTGCTCATTTCCTCCGAGCGGCTCGAGACCGAATCCTTGCTCGGCTGGCCCGAGAGGGTGCGGACATAGGCCGCGAGGTTCCAGATCTGGTCATTGGTGAGCTTGCCCCGCCATGCCGGCATGCCGTTGGGACGGCCTTCCGCGATTGACGCTGCAATCTGGTCGATCCGGCCGCCGTAGCGCCATTCGTCGTCCATCAGCGGCGGGCCCATTCCGCCGCCGCCATGGAAGTGGCAGCCGACGCAGTTCATTTGCGTGTAGAGTTGCTGTCCCTGGGCAATGGCATTGGCGTTGTTGTCGTAAAGCTTCGCTCTTGGATCGAGTGCCGGCTCCTGCTTGCCGCCCGGCCAGATCGTGTCGGGGCTCTGCCCCGCCGCGAGTGTTTCGCCAATGGGCTTGGCGCGGCTGTGATGCTCTTCGCGATCGCACGCGAAAAGGGCGAGCGCTCCCGCGCTCGCGATGAGCAGGCTAGCGCGGAAGGGTGAAGACATAGAGCATGCCTCCTGCCGTTGTTTTCATCGGCAGGTCCTTCACCGCATTGGTGAAGCCAAGAGCGCCGGTTGGATCCCCGGTGTCGAGCTTGGCCGAGACGACTGCGCCTGCCCAGCCGCCGACCCCGGCGACGAAGGCGATATATTGCCGGCCGTCGGGGCCACGATAGCTGATCGGCTGGCCGATGATCCCGCTGCCCGCCTTGAAGCGCCACAGCTGCTTTCCGGTGCGTGCGTCGACCGCTTTGAACCAGCCGTCCATGGTCCCGTAGAAGACGACCCCGCCGGCGGTTGCGAGCGCCGGGCTCCAGAGCGGCAGGTCCTCGGGGATTTCCCAGACCTTGCGGTGGTTGACGGGATCCCAGGCGGTGAAGACGCCCCGGTTGCCGCCCGGGCCTGCGTACATCTTCACGTCCGCCCCGACATAGGGCGTTCCCGCGATGTAGTTTGCCTGCATGGCGCCGAAGTCCATGCACAGATTGTTGTGCGGAATGTAGACAAGGCCCGTCACCGGACTGAAGGCGGACGGGTTCCAGTCCTTGGCTCCAGGAGCGGCCGGGCAGATATCGCGCACGACCCGCCCGGACTTGGGATCCTTCTCGTGATTGGGGACGATCATCCCGGTCTTGAGATCGACGCCCTTGTAGGCGTTCACATAGCCGTAGGGCGTTGCCGAGAGGATTTCGCCGGTCCTGCGGTCCTGAACATAGAAGAAGCCGGCGCGCGCGGGGTGGAAGAGCACCGGGCGGCGACCCTTGCCCCAGGGGATGTCGGCGAGGATGATCTCGTTGACATCGTCATGGTCGAAGAGGTCGTGCGGGGTTGTCTGGTAATACCACAGGGCTTCGCCCGTATTGACGTCACGGGCAAAGACGCCGGTCGTCCATTTGTTGTCGCCGGGACGCTGGTCGGGATTCCAGGGTCCAGGATTGCCGACGCCATAATAGACGGCCTTGGTCTCGGGATCGTAGCTCAGCCATCCCCAGACCGTGCCGCCGCCGATCATCCAGGCCTCGGCCGGCCATGATTTGACGCCGAGGTCCTTGCCGCGGTCCATTGCGTAATAGGGCTTGAACCTTGGACCGATGAGGACGTCCTTGTCGGGGCCGGTGCTGAAGGCGCGCCACGCAAGTTTCCCGCTTCCCTCGTCGAGCGCTGCAAGCCAGCCGCGGACGCCCATTTCGCCGCCCGAATTCCCGACCAGCACCTTGCCGCCGGCAACCAGCGGCGCCATCGTGATCGTCTCGCCTTTCTGGATGTCGGCGAGCTGCGCACGCCACACTTGCTGGCCGCTCTTCGCATCGAGAGCGATCGTCTGCCCGTCGAGCGTGTTGAAGAAGATCTTGCCGGCATCATAGACGGCGCCGCGGTTCACCGTGTCGCAGCAGGCGACGCCCTGGCTTGCAGCAAGGGGCTTTGGCTTGAACACCCATTTCGTGGGGCCCCCGGGCTTGGTGAGATCGAGCGCGTAGACGTAATTGGGGAAGGGCGTGATGAGGTACATCACGTTGTCGACGACGAGCGGCGGCGCTTCATATCCGTGGGTGGTTGCGGTCGAGAAGGTGAAGCTCAGCGCAAGCCTGGAGACATTCGCTGGAGTGATCTGCGAAAGCCCCGAAAAGCGCGTTGCTGCATAATCCTTTGACGGCATGGTCCAGTTGCCGTCGTCGGTCGGGGAGGATGCCGCGGGCGCAACCGCGTGATTGCCAGCGGGAGGCGTCGAATAAACGGTTGCAGAGCCCGGTTGAGGTGGCTTTGAACGGTTGCACGCGCCAAGGGCAAGGACGGGCGCGATGACGCCGAAGAGAATTGCGGTACCAACTCGCCGCATTACGCCCCCAGTTCTGGCTTTCGTTTCGTCATGAAAACCATGCGAGGAAAGTTGGTTCCTACGGCTGTTCCACAGGCACTGGATGAAATGCCCTCGATGGCATCCACGTTCGCCCAAACGGCCGTTCGCTAATCTCGATCAGCATTGTGAACTGGGAGCTCAACCGTCGCGTTGCGGGTGCGGTCAAGCATGAAAGGGAGAAGCCACATGGCAGCAACAAAGAGCGGCGGGTCGAAGCGGGGCTTCGCGGCAATGGATCCTGCAAAGCAGCGCGAGATCGCCAGCAAGGGCGGCAAGGCGAGCCACGGGGGCGGCCGGAAGGCGAGCTCGGCCCGCTAGGGACCCGAATCCCAAAATCTAGTCGAAGTGCATTGAACAGCGCCGGGCGTCCTCATGGCGGCCGGCGCTTTCATTGCGGGACATCGGCAACGCCGCGCAGGCCTTCAGCGTTCAGCTTGGTGCGTGGCCTATCGAAGCGACATCAGCAGCCGAGACCGGACGGGCGCAATCGTGCTCGTCGCGGCCATCCATGTGGCGCTCCTCCTCGCCTTCCTCCATCTTTCGGGGAAGCTCGACCTTGGCGACACGCAGCAGGCGCAGAGCGTCCTTGATTTCACGGCGGCGCCGCCGCCGCCGCCGCCCCCGCCAAGAGTGCGCCAGGAG
>DATMHD010000066.1:0-4276 GCA_035555075.1 Sphingomicrobium sp.
GGCCCCGGTTTCGCGGGCCAGTTCTTCCACTCGACCTTCATCGGCGGCGAAGGCGCTCCCGGATTCTGGCAAGGAACGGTCGCTTTCAGCCGCGAACTTGCCGAGGCTGCGGAAGCTTCTCCGCTGTGGGTCAAGGTGACCCCGACGATCGTCATGCTGATAGGACTGTGGATCGCCTGGAACAATTACATCAGGACCCCCGGGGCCGCCGACCGGTTCGTTGCGCAATTCCCGGCGATCTACCGGTTCGTCGCCAACAAATGGTATTTCGACGAGCTGTATGACTTCATCTTCGTTCGCCCGGCATTGTGGCTCGGACGACTGTTCTGGCATCGGGGCGACGAGAAGACGATCGACCGTTTTGGCCCCCATGGGGCGGCCTACGCGGTCGGGCTCGGCAACCGGGTGACCTACCGGCTGCAGTCCGGATATCTTAACTCTTATGCGCTGGTGATGCTGCTCGGCCTGATCGGTGCTGCAACCTGGGCGATCTGGTGGGCCAAGTGACGGGAATGCCGCTGCTCAGCCTGCTGATCCTCGTTCCCCTCATCGCGGGGGTGCTCTGTCTCTTCGCCAAGGCGCGCGGTGCGCGGTGGATCGCGCTCGCCGGAACGCTGATCGATTTTGCGCTCAGCCTTTACATCTGGGCGCAATATGACCCGGACGGAGCCCAGTGGCAGTTCCGCGAGCTCTATCCAGTGGGCGGCGGGGTCAACTGGGCGCTCGGGATCGACGGGATCGCCCTGCTGCTGATCGTCCTTACCGCATTCCTGATGCCGATCTGCATTGGTGCGAGCTGGCGTTCGATCGAGAAGCGGGTTCCCGAGTACATGGCCTATTTCCTGCTCATGGAGGCCCTCATCATGGGCTCCTTTGCAGCGCAGGACCTGTTTCTCTTCTACATCTTCTTCGAGGGCGGCCTCATCCCGATGTACCTGATCATCGGGATCTGGGGCGGTGTCGAGCGGATCAAGGCCAGCTACAAGTTCTTCCTCTATACGCTCGCGGGCTCGGTCCTGATGCTCATCGCCATGCTTTACATGGCGGGGACTGCGGGAACGACCTCGATCCCGGCGCTGATGGCCTATGACTTCTCGCGCGAGGCGCAGACGTGGCTCTTCCTCGCGTTCCTCGCGAGCTTTGCCGTCAAGCTGCCGATGTGGCCGGTCCATACCTGGTTGCCGGACGCGCACGTCCAGGCGCCGACCGCTGGGTCCGTCATCCTGGCGGGCGTGCTCCTGAAGCTTGGCGGCTACGGGTTCATCCGTTTCTCGCTCCCGATGTTCCCCGAAGGATCGGCGCAGTTCATCCCGCTGATGTTCATCCTGTCGGGAGTTGCGGTCGTCTACACCAGTCTCGTTGCGCTGGTGCAGCGCGACATGAAGAAGCTCATTGCTTATTCGTCGGTCGCCCACATGGCCTTCGTCACCTTTGGCCTGTTCGCGATGAATAGGCAGGGGATCGAAGGCGCGATGCTGGTGATGCTCGGCCACGGCCTTGTCTCCGGCGCGCTCTTCCTTTGCGTCGGAGTGGTCTATGACCGGCTGCACACGCGCGAGATCGAGCGTTACGGTGGTCTTGCCGACAACATGCCAGGCTATGCGCTCCTGTTCATGGTCTTCACCATGGCAAGCGTCGGACTTCCGGCAACGAGCAATTTCGTCGGCGAGTTCCTGAGCCTTGTCGGCACCTACCAGGCCTCGAGCTGGGCGGCGATCGTTGGTACCACAGGCATCATCCTTGGCGCGGCCTACATGCTTTGGCTGTACTGGCGCATCTGCTTCGGGACCCAGCGGAATGCGGATGCAGCGGCAATGCCTGACCTTAGTCCTCGCGAGTGGTGGTTGCTTGCGCCAATTGCGATCGCCGTCTTCTGGATGGGCATCTACCCTGAGAGTTTCATCAAACCGATGCGCAACGATGTCGGGCGACTGATCACGCGCATCGAGCGCGCGGCGCCGCGGGGCGATTCCAGCCTGACGCTCGGCAAGGGCGCAATGCACATGGATCATGGAGCGATGCATTGATTCCGCGCTTCACCGCACCGCTCCTTCCCGAGCTGATCCTGTCGATCGGCGGGATTGTGCTCATGATGGTCGCGGCCTTCAGCGGTCGTCGCGGTTCGACGCTCACGAGTTGGCTTGCAGTTGCGGTCCTCATCGGCGCAACCGCTGCTCTTGTCGGTGCTCCCTCCCATGCGGGACCGGTGTTCGAGGGCTTCATCTCGGCCGACCTGTTCGCAAGTTTCGGAAAGGCGATCATGTTCCCGGCCGCAGCGGTCGCGATCATTGCCGCACACGGCTGGTTCGATGGTGATCACGAGCATTCCGCTGAATATTCAGTGCTGATCGTCTTCGCTGCTGTCGGAATGAGCGTGATGGTCTCGGCGACCAGCCTTATCGCCCTCTACGTCGGACTGGAGCTCCAGAGCCTCGCGTCATACGTGCTCGCTTCCTATCGACGGACCGATGAGCGCTCAGCGGAAGCGGGCCTCAAATATTTCGTCCTCGGCGCGCTTGCGAGCGGGATCCTACTTTACGGGATTTCGCTGCTGTATGGTTTTACCGGCACGACGAGCTTCAACGGTCTTGCCGCAGCCTTCGGTCGCGGCGCGCCGTCGCTCGGGCTTCTGTTCGGCCTGGTCTTCGTTCTTGCCGGTCTTGCCTTCAAGGCCAGCGCAGTACCGTTCCACATGTGGACCCCGGACGTCTACGAAGGGGCACCAACCCCAGTGACGATGTTCTTCGGGACCGCACCCAAGGCCGCCGCGGTCCTCCTTGCGACACGCCTTTGCGTCCAGGGGCTCGGGCCTGCCACCGATGCCTGGCGGCAGATCGTGATCTTCGCCTCGCTGGCCTCGATTTTCCTCGGGGCAATCGCGGCCTTCGGGCAGACGAACATCAAGCGCCTCCTTGCTTATTCATCGATCAACAATGTCGGCTTCGCCCTCATCGGACTTGCCGCGGGCGGCTCGCGCGGGGCTTCCTCGGTCCTCTTCTACATGACCGTCTACGTGGTGATGACGCTGGGCGCCTTCCTGTGCGTCCTCTGGATGCGCGACGAGGAGGGAAGGCCAATCGAGTCGATCGCCAGCCTTTCGGGCCTTGCACAGACCCGTCCGGCCTTCGCGATGGCGTTTGCGATCTTCATGTTCAGCCTTGCCGGCATCCCGCCTCTGTTCGGCTTCTGGCCCAAGCTGATGGTGTTCAGGGCGGCAATCGCGAGCGGATATGTCGCACTTGCCGTCGCTGGCATTCTTGGAACCGTCGTCGGCGCTTATTATTATCTTCGCATCGTCAAAGTCATGTACATGGACGAGCCTGCAGCGCCTTACGGGCGCGCCCGCGAACCGCTCCAGGGTCTGCTCATCCTTCTTGCAGCGCTCCTCGTGTCGCCGCTCGGCTATCTTCTCATCGGGCCCCTCGGTTCACTTACCGACCAAGCTGCCGGAAGCCTGTTCTGAGCCGCATCCGGATCATCGAGCAGACGGGCTCGACCAATTCCGACCTGATCGCCGAGCCCGAGGCAAGGGAAGGCGACTGGCTAGTGGCTCTCAACCAGCTCGCCGGTCGCGGCCGCCAGGGCCGGACCTGGGTCGCGGCGGAAGGGAATTTCTACGGGAGCACGCTCGTTGATCTTCGACCAGGAGATCCGCCGGCGCAGAGCCTGTCCCTTGCAGCAGCGCTTGCGCTCATCGAGGCAGTCGATGTTGCGCTGCCGGGACTGGCGCTGATGCTCAAATGGCCAAATGACCTCATGCTTCTGGGCAAGAAGCTTGCCGGAATACTGCTTGAACGAAGCGGCAATCGGGTTGCGGTCGGATTCGGTGTCAATCTTGGAAGCTCGCCCCAATTGGACGATCGCGACAGCGCGAGCCTGGAGGGCCGAATTGTTCCCGAGGCATTTGCACCGCTGTTGGCGGGCAGCTTCGGGCGATTGCTCCATCTCTGGCGCGAGAGCGAGCCTTCGTTGCTTGGCCAGGCATGGCTTGCCCGTGCGCACCCGGTGGGAACCCGGCTTAGTGTTCATTCGAGCTCAGATGAAGTCGTGTCGGGCCGGTTCGAGGGACTGGATGCCGATGGAGCGCTGAGGCTGCGCGCGGACGATGGCTCGCTGGAGCTTGTCCGGGCTGGAGACGTGCAGCTTCGATAGGATGCCGAGTCGAGCTATCGCCGCCGCACCTGGTTGGTAGTAGGCGGGCGTCGTTTCGCGACCGAGTCGAAGCGTTCAACCGGCACTCCCATCCATTTTTGTGCCGCATCTGATCACGAGACGC
>DATMHD010000067.1:0-3356 GCA_035555075.1 Sphingomicrobium sp.
GCCTGCGAACACCAGCCCGGTGATCTTCAGCAGCTGCGTCGCGAGCACCGCGAAAAGAATGAGGAATACCAGCGCCATGCCGACGCCGCACATCAGCACCTTGCGGCGCTCTTTCTCGGGAAGGCCCGAGGCAAGCGAGCCCATGATGACGACATTGTCGCCGGCCATGGTCAGGTCGCGGACGATGATCTGGCCAAGC
This sequence comes from Sphingomicrobium sp., assembly GCA_035555075.1. Lineage (GTDB taxonomy): Bacteria > Pseudomonadota > Alphaproteobacteria > Sphingomonadales > Sphingomonadaceae > Sphingomicrobium. The sequence continues at coordinate 200 of DATMHD010000067.1, forward strand.
TTGGCCATACCCGCCGCCGTGAAGATGCTCGAGAAGCTGAAGCCGGAAATCACTCCAGCGGCCTCGCGGTTACTGGTTCATCGAAGCGAAGAAGTCCTCGTTGGACTTCGCGTCCTTCATCTTGTCGAGAAGGAACTGCATCGCGTCCACGGTGCCCATCTGCATGAGGATCCGGCGAAGCACCCACATCTTGGTGAGCGTCCCCTGCTCGACCAGCAGCTCTTCCTTGCGGGTACCGGACTTGCCGACGTCGAGCGACGGGAAGATGCGCTTGTCGGCGACCTTGCGGTCGAGGACGATTTCGCTGTTACCTGTGCCCTTGAACTCTTCGAAGATGACCTCGTCCATCTTGGAACCCGTGTCGATCAGCGCCGTCGCGATGATGGAAAGCGATCCGCCTTCCTCGATGTTTCGGGCGGCGCCGAAGAAGCGCTTCGGACGCTGGAGGGCGTTGGCGTCGACACCGCCCGTGAGCACCTTGCCCGAGCTGGGAACGACGGTGTTGTAGGCGCGGCCAAGGCGGGTGATCGAATCCAGCAGGATGACGACATCCTTCTTGTGCTCGACGAGCCGCTTGGCTTTCTCGATCACCATCTCGGCGACCTGGACGTGACGGCTTGCAGGCTCGTCGAAGGTCGAGGAGATGACCTCGCCCTTCACGGATCGCTGCATGTCGGTGACTTCCTCCGGCCGCTCGTCGATCAGCAGCACGATGAGGATCACTTCCTCATTGTTGTCAGTGATCGCGCGAGCGATGTTCTGGAGCAGCACGGTCTTGCCGGTGCGCGGCGGAGCGACGATCAGAGCGCGCTGCCCCTTGCCAAGCGGGGCGACGATGTCAATCACTCGGGCCGACTTGTCCTTGATCGTCGGGTCGAGGGTGTCGAGCTTAAGCTTCTCGTCCGGATAGAGCGGAGTCAGATTGTCGAAATTGACGCGGTGGCGGACCGTCTCGGGATCGTCGAAATTGATCGAGTTGACGCGGGTCAGAGCGAAATAACGCGCGCCGTCCTTGGGAGCGCGGATCTCGCCCTCAACCGTGTCGCCCGGGCGAAGCCCGAAGCGCCGGACGACCGACGGTGCGACGTAGATGTCGTCCGGGCCGGCCAGATAATTGGCCTCCGGCGAGCGAAGGAAGCCGAAGCCGTCATTCAGAACTTCGATCGTGCCGCTGCCGATGATCTGCGCTCCGTCCTCCGCCTCGATCTTCAGGATCGAGAACATGAGGTCCTGCTTGCGCATGGTCGAAGCGCCTTCGACTCCGAGCTCTTCGGCCATGGTGACCAGCTCGGCCGGCGATTTTTGTTTCAGGTCTTTGAGATGCATTGGGATTCGCTCTGTGGGGCGTTGGGGACGTTCAGCGATTCAAAAGCCTTGGCGGCGGACGCCGCGAGTGGACGGAAGGCTGGAACGGCGGATGGGTAGAAATACAGGCCGGTACAGCCTTGGCGGTGAGTTAGGGAGCGGCTTTCACTTAGTCAATTGGGCACAGCCGCAGTTTCAGAACGGCCGGACGATCACCAAAACGACGATGAGTGCCGCCGCGATGCCGGGAACCTCGTTCATCATCCGCAGCGTTCGGCTGTCGTCTGAGCGCTTGCCGGCGGCCAGCCTCTTTCCGTAGCTGACCAGCCAGCCCTGATAGGCGCTCAGGCCCAGGACGAGTGCAAGCTTGGCGTGAAACCAGCCCTGCGAGAAAGCGTCGATATTGAAGGCGAGCATCAGGCCGAGGATCCAGACGACAATGATCGAGGGGGTGAGGATGATCCTTCGCGTCCGGCTTTCGCGCTCGATCCAGGCGCGGTCCTCCGCGGAACCAGCGGCTGTTTCGTGATGGTAGACGTAGAAACGCGGGAGAAGCAGGAGCCCTGCAATCCAGTAGATTACGAAGGTCACGTGGGCGGCCAGCACCCAGGGGTAGGCCGCGCCCAGGAAGCCGGTGAAACTATGCATTCTTCCCCTTCACCAAGCGAACGAGCTCGCTGACATGGTCGATCGGCGTTTCCTGGAGGATTCCGTGGCCGAGGTTGAAGATGTGCGGGCGGTCGCTGAACGCGTCAAGGATTCGCTTCGCCGCTACCTTAAGCTCCTTGCCGCCGGCTAGCAGGACGAGCGGATCGAGATTGCCCTGCACGGCCATGCCTTCGGGAAGCTGCGCGTTTGCCCAGGCCGGATCGACCGTTTCATCCAGCCCGACGCAATCCACATCCGTCTCGCGTGCGTACGCGCCAATCTTGCCGCCGGCACCCTTGGGAAAGCCGATGATCGGGATGTCCGGGTGAAGCTTGCGCAGGCGCGTCACCAGCCGAGCCGTCGGCTCGATCACCCAGCGCTCGAACTCGCTCGGAGCAAGACTCCCTGCCCAGCTGTCGAAAAGCTGCAGGACCTCGACCCCCGCTTCCACCTGGCCGACGAGATAGTCGAAGGTAACCTTCTCGATACGCCTGATGATCCCTTCGAAACGCTTGCTGTCGGCATAAGCGAGCCGACGCGTCTCGGACTGGTCCCGGCTACCCTGTCCGGCAATCATGTACGTAGCGACCGTCCAAGGGCTTCCGGCAAAGCCGATCAGCGCCGTCTGGGGCGACAGGCGCGCTTTGACCTTGCGGACAGTCTCGTAGATCGGCTCGAAGCGCGCGAGCGTCGGGGTGAGCGCGTCCAGGTCGGAGGAAACCAGCGGCGGCGTCAGCCGCGGGCCTTCGCCGGCGACGAAGCTCAGATTCTGGCCGATGGCGAAGGGGACGATCAGGATATCCGAAAATAGGATTGCAGCATCAAAGGCGAACCGATCGAGCGGCTGGAGGGTTACGTCGGCCGCGGCTTCGCTGTCGCACACGAGCCCCAGGAAGCTGCCCTTCTCCTCGCGCAGCCTGCGATATTCAGGAAGGTAGCGCCCGGCCTGGCGCATCAGCCACATCGGAGGAGGGTCGAGCCTCTCGCCTCGCAACACCCTCAGCAAGGGCTTGGAAGCTCCCTCCGCCAGTGCCTTGCGCGGCGAATGGGCCACCCACTCTCTCCCTATATTAGATTCTTAATAGAAGATGGTAGTTGTCGTTGTCCGGCTGGACGCGGGAAATAGGCGCGGGTTCCGGAATTGCCAACAGCAGCACCTCCACTCGCACCAAGCGATTCTGCCGAGTCGGGCTGAGAATCTCCC
>DATMHD010000068.1:0-9575 GCA_035555075.1 Sphingomicrobium sp.
TCCTGCGCATCATCAACGAGCCGACCGCTGCCGCTCTTGCCTACGGGCTCGAGAAGGACGAGGGCAAGACGATCGCGGTTTACGATCTTGGTGGCGGCACCTTTGACGTATCGATCCTCGAGATCGGTGACGGCGTGTTCGAGGTGAAGTCGACGAACGGCGATACTTTCCTCGGCGGCGAGGATTTCGATGCGCGCATCGTCAATTGGCTCGCCGACCGGTTCAAGGCCAAGGAGAATATCGACCTTCGCACCGACCGGCTCGCGCTGCAGCGGCTGAAGGAAGCGGCCGAGAAGGCGAAGATCGAACTGTCGTCGGCAGCGACGACCGAGATCAACCAGCCCTTCATCACTGCACGGATGGAAGGCGGCACGACGACGCCGCTCCACCTCGTGGAGACCATCAGCCGCGCCGACCTCGAGAAGCTGGTCGACGATCTGATCGAGCGGACCATCGAGCCGTGCAGGAAGGCGCTGAAGGACGCGGGAGTGGACGCCAAGGAGATCCATGACGTCGTTCTCGTCGGCGGCATGACGCGTATGCCGCGCGTGCGCGAGCGAGTGAAGGAATTCTTCGGCAAGGATCCGCACACCGGCGTCAACCCGGACGAGGTCGTCGCAATGGGCGCCGCGATCCAGGCCGGCGTTCTCCAAGGCGACGTCAAGGACGTGCTGTTGCTCGACGTTACTCCACTTTCGCTCGGTATCGAGACGCTTGGCGGCGTGTTCACTCGGATGATCGATCGCAACACGACGATTCCCACCAAGAAGAGCCAGGTCTTCTCGACTGCGGAGGACAACCAGAACGCGGTGACGATCCGGGTCTTCCAGGGCGAGCGCGAGATGGCCGCGGACAACAAGGTCCTCGGCCAGTTCGATCTCGTCGGGATCCCGCCTGCGCCGCGGGGTGTGCCGCAGATCGAGGTTACGTTCGACATCGACGCCAATGGCATCGTTAACGTCTCCGCCAAGGACAAGGGCACCGGCAAGGAGCAGCAGATCCGGATCCAGGCTTCGGGCGGGCTGTCCGACACGGACATCGAGAAGATGGTGCGCGAGGCCGAGCAGTTTGCTGACGACGACAAGAAACGGCGCGGAGCCGCGGAGGCGAAGAACAACGCCGAGAGCCTTATCCACTCGACGGAAAAGCAGCTCGCGGAACATGGCGACAAGGTTTCGGCCGATGTGAAGGGCGAAATCGAGAAGGCGCTTTCGGAGGCCAAGGCGGCAGTCGAGAGCGGCGATGCTGACGAGATGCAGCAGAAGACCTCTGCGCTGACCCAGGCCGCGATGAAGCTCGGCGAAGCCATGTACAAGGCGCAGCAGGCCGAGACTGAAGCTGCCGCCGGCCCCGACGCCGGGACGTCAGGACCTGGCACCGAGCAGCAGCCCGGCCAGGAAGAAGTCGTTGACGCGGAATTCTCCGAGGTCGACGAGGGCGAGAACAAGGGCTGATGATCCGGCGCGAGCTCTTGTTGGAGGGTCGGGCTGGTCCGGTAGGGCGTAGCGGGGAGCATTGATGGTCGAGCAGGACTATTATGAGCTGCTGGGCGTCGTTCGCGGCGCCGACGATGCCTCGATCAAGGCAGCTTACCGGAGGCTCGCCAAGGAGCATCACCCGGATCGCAAGAACGGCTGCAAGGAATCCGAGGCGCGCTTCAAGGCCATCAACGAGGCCTATGACGTCCTGAAGGACCCGAACAAGCGCGCTGCCTACGACCGCTTCGGCAAGGCGGCGTTCCAGAATGGCGGCGGCGGCGACCCGTTCGCGGAGGCCGGCTTCAACGGCTTTTCAGACATCTTCTCGACGATCTTCGGGGAGTTCATGGATCCGCGGGCGCAACAGAACGCCGCCCGCGGCGCCGACCTTCGTTACGATCTTGAGCTGAGCCTCGAGGAAGCATTCACCGGTGTCGAGAAGACGATCACCGTACAGGCGATGGCGACCTGCGAGCGTTGCCACGGCCGCGGCTGTACGAAGACCGACCATTGCGCGAGCACGTGCAAGACCTGCGGCGGCATGGGGAAGGTCCGTGCACAGCAGGGATTCTTCGTCGTCGAGCGCGGCTGCCCCACCTGCCGCGGTGCCGGCGAGGTCATCACGGATCCCTGCGGGAATTGCCACGGCGAGGGAAGGGCGCTCACCCAGCGCAAGCTGTCCGTGAAAATCCCTGCCGGCGTGGACGAGGGTACGCGCATCCGGGTCGCGGGCGAAGGAGAGGCGGGCGTTCGCGGGGCTTCCGGCGGCGACCTTTACCTGTTCGTGCACATGAAGCGGCACCCGATTTACGCGCGTGAGGGCACGACCCTCGTCGCCGATTGTCCGGTGACCTTCACCACTGCTGCGCTCGGGGGAGCAATCAGCCTGCCGGGAATCGACGGGCGGTCGATCGAATTGAAAATCCCGGCCGGGATCCAGTCTGGCGAACAGCTGAGACATCGCGGGGCGGGCATGAGCGTGCTCAATGGCCGCGGCCGCGGAGATCTGGTTGCGCGGATCCTGGTCGAAACGCCGACGCGGATGAATGCCAAGCAGAAAAAGCTGCTGGAGGAATTCAGGGAGACGGAGACCGGCGAGGAATGCCCCGCCGCGAAGAGCTTTTTCGCCCGCGCCCGGGACTATTTCGCCGGCTAGTCCGTTTCGCGGTCCAGCTGGAGCCGAAGAGCGAACATCTGCGCAAAGAGCTCGGCAGCCGCATGAAGTTCAAGGCTCGGGCGCCGCGGTAAGCGGCTCTCACACCGGAACTCGCAGTCCAGCCCGCCCGCCCTGAAGGGCATCCTGAGGATCGCACGGACACCCTCGCCAGCAAGCGTCGCCCGCTCGCCGCTTGTGGGCGCGCGCATCAACGCCTCGTGCGCAAAGCTTTCATCACGTTCGCGCGGGAAGAGGCTGATGCCCTCTGCCTCGCTGTCGTCGATGAGCATTGGAAGTTCGGCGGCTGTCGAGGGACCGGCAAAGCTGCCCCGGCTGCTCTCCGCGCGATCCTCTCCGCACGTCAGTACGACCCGGTCATAGCCGGTCAGCGCCCGCATCCGCCGGGCCGCGCCTTCAAGAAGGTCGCCTCCGCGCGCGTCCGATAAACCGGAGACGAGCCCGCCAACGCTTCCGAAACTCTCGCCGAAGCAGCCCGTCGTCGACACCGCTTCAAGAAGGACGTGCCCCTCGCTCAGCTGGAACGCAATGTCGACGAGGTCCGGCTCGTCCGTCAGGCGCACGGAATAAGCGCGGGCGATGCCGGTCGTTCCGCTGAGGCGCGAGAACAGGTTCCGAAGATCGTGAAGGGCCTGCGAATGGACGAACTTGCCAAGCGGCTCGTCAATGAGCGTGACATGGGATTCGCCCAGCAGGTGATGAATGTTCTCGGAGGCGCGAATGACGATCCAGTCGGGCGAGAGCTCGAGAATATAACAGCTCGGCTGGACACGCATGCCTGCAGGCATGTCCGGCGCTTCGCCACTGCGGCTGTCGATTTCGATCGCTTCCATACCCCCCGGGTCCACCGCCAGAATAACCGCGGATTTGCGCAGTGCACATAAAAATTTGTGCTCTGCGAAAGAGTTAACCCTGCTTGCCAAACACGCGGTCGAAGATCGAGTCGACGTGCTTCAGGTGATAATCGAGATCGAAGAGACGATCGAGCTGGTCCGAAGAAAGCCGCTGCGACACGTCGGGATCGGCTTTCAGGAGCGCAAGGAGGGACAATTGCCCGTCCGACTCCCAGACCCTCATCGCATTGCGCTGCACAAGGGCATAGCTCTCTTCGCGGCTGAGACCAGTCTGGGTAAGCGCAAGGAGGACGCGCTGCGAATGGACGAGGCCTCCCATTCGGTCGAGGTTCCTCTGCATGCGTTCCGGATAGACCAGCAGCTTGTCGACGACGCTCGTCAGTCTCGCGAGAGCGAAATCGAGCGTGATCGTCGCATCCGGCCCGATGAACCGCTCGACGGACGAGTGCGAAATATCCCGCTCGTGCCACAAAGCGACATTCTCGAGTGCCGGGGTCACATAGCCACGAACCATGCGGGCGAGGCCGGTAAGATTCTCCGTCAAGACGGGATTGCGCTTGTGGGGCATAGCCGAGCTGCCCTTCTGTCCCGGCGAGAAATATTCCTCCGCCTCGAGGACCTCGGTCCGCTGGAGGTGCCGGATCTCGGTTGCAAGCCGCTCGATCGATGAAGCAATGACCCCAAGCGTTGCAAAGAACATGGCATGCCGGTCACGCGGGATCACCTGCGTCGAGACCGGCTCGACGCCAAGCCCAAGGCCCGCGGCGACATGGGCTTCGATCTCCGGCCGCACGTTTGCGAATGTGCCGACAGCTCCCGAAATGGCGCAGGTCGCGACGTCGCTCCGTGCTGCGACCAGTCGATCGCGATTGCGGGAGAATTCGGCATAGGCCTGCGCAAGCTTCAGGCCGAAGGTCGTCGGCTCGGCATGGATGCCGTGGCTGCGACCAATGGTCGGTGTCGACTTATGCTCCATTGCACGTCGCTTGAGCACTCGAAGAAGCTCGTCGATGTCGCTGATGAGAAGGTCGGCGGCCTGCTTGAGCTGGACCGCAAGAGCGGTGTCGAGCACATCCGAGCTCGTCATTCCCTGGTGAAGCCAGCGTCGTTCCGGCCCCAGCTTCTCGCCAGCCCAGGTCAGAAACGCGATCACGTCATGCTTGGTCACGGCCTCGATCGCATCGATCGCCTCGATGTCGATCTCGCCGATCGCGTCCTCGTCATAGGCCGCACGGATGATTCTCGCATCCTCCGCCGGGATCATCCCGATCTCGCCCATCGCCTCGGCTGCGAAAACCTCGATCTGCCACCAGATACGGTAACGGTTTTCGGCCGACCAGATGGCGGTCATTCGGGGGCGAGCGTAGCGGGGGACCATGGGCCGGGCGGCTAGCAGGGATGTCGCGCCGCTTCAAATCAGCGCGGCGCCCTGGCAGCTCCCGGGGCGTGATCCAGCCGCCACACGAGGCGAGGCTCCGGGTCATCGGTCATGCCGCGTCTGGAACGGTCATGGCGGGCGCGGGTTAGTAAGACCCAATGGATGAGCGGCGGAGAGACGAGGGGCTCGACCCGGCCCAGCCGGCGCATGTTGTCGTGCGGCGGCCGCTATGGGCGCGGCTTGCCTCGCTCCTTGCAATTCTCCTGTTGGTCCTGCTGGTCATCGCAATCGCAGCGGTGTGGATCCAGCGGCGGCCCATTGCCACCCACTATCTGAAGGGCGAATTCGAGCGGCGGGGAGTGACCGCGAGCTATCACCTCGATCGCGTCGGCCTTCGCACGCAGGAAGTCAGTGACCTAATCATCGGAGATCCGAAGCGCCCCGACCTCGTTGCCCGCTACGCGCATATCGAGACCCGGTTGAAGTGGAACGGCAATTTCGAGGTCTATCGCATCGTTGCCCGGGGTGTCCGTCTACGCGGTCGCCTCGTCCACGGGCGAGTGAGCTGGGGCGAGATCGACAAGCTCCTGCCGCCGCCCACGAACAAGCCGTTCGCGCTCCCCGAATTCGTCCTCGACGTTGCGGACAGCACCATCTCGCTTGCAACGCCGTTCGGGCCACTGGGCTTTGCTCTTGAGGGAAATGGCAAGCTTAGCGGCGGCTTTACCGGCAAGGTTGCAATCGTAAGCCCGCGTCTGGTGCCTGGCCGCTGCGAGGCGACGGAGCTCCGCGCCAATTTCGGGGTTGCTGTCGTCGCACGTCATCCCAAGGTCGAAGGGCCACTGACGCTCGCGCGATTTGCGTGCCCGGTCAGCCACTTCGACATCGCTGCCCCGCGGTTCGATGCGAAGGCCAGCTTCAATGAAGCGTTCACCAGCATCGATGGCAGCGGCCGAATGGCGATTGCGACCTTGATCGCGGGCGCCAATGGGCTCGCGAACTTCGCTGGTAACATCACCTACAAAGGATCGCTCAACCATGCCTCGGGCCGGGTCAGTCTCTCGGCTCAACGGTCCCGCCTCGCGACGATCACGGCCAGCCGGACCAATCTCGACGGCGCTTATAGTCTCAACGGGCGGGAGGGCACGTTCGATCTCGTCGGCGACTATGCGGCAAGCAGCGCAGCCCTTGCACCAAGCATGATCGCAGGTGTGACTGGTCCCATCCAGGCCGCGGCGAAATCGCCGATCGGGCCCATCGCTTCCAGTATTGGCGGTGCGATCATCCGGACTGCCCAAAGCTTCAATTCGGCCGGCCGGATCAGGGTCGTGAATTTCCCGCACGGCGGCGCTGCTCGCATCACCCAGGCGAACATCCTCGGACCGAACGGGGCCCATGCGCGGGTCTTTGGCGGAAGCGGGGTCACGTATTACTGGCCCTCGGGTGGGCTTCGCATCGACGGCAACATCGACATGGGCGGCGGAGGACTTCCGGCGGGACGAGTAAGTCTGAGACAGCCCCACGCCCGCTCGCCGATGAGCGGGGTCGCCGATATCGCGCCCTATGCCGCCAATGGCCAGCGCCTCGCGCTCACGCCGATACAGTTCGGGCCGGGCCCGGGCGGCTCCACGAGGCTCAGCACAATTGCCCAGCTCGACGGCCCGTTCCCGGATGGAAGGGTCCAGGCGCTTCGCCTTCCGATCACCGGGGAGATCGGCCGCGCCGGAAGCTTTGCCTTTGGCACATCCTGTCTCGTCGCAAGCTTCGAGGCGCTTAAAATGAGCACAGTGCAATTTGGACCGACCCGCCTTCCCGTCTGTCCCATCGGCCCTGCAATCATTCTGAAGCGCCCCGGCGGTCCTGTCCTTGCAAGCGCAAGGCTGAGCAGCCCGGTGTTGAACGGGCGGATCGGAAGCTCTCCGCTACACGTCGAAGCCGCGGGAGGGCAGATCGTCGGTCAGCAGTTTTCCTTCACCAAATTCGGACTGAGGCTCGGACGGGAAAGCTCGCCGGTACTCTTCGATGCGTCGACGCTCGGCGGGAGCTTCAAAGGCTATCTGCATGGCAATTTCGCGGGCGCGACGGGATTGATCGGCAAGGTCCCGCTGCGGCTCGGCGATGCTTCGGGAACCTGGGCGTACCGTAACCGGGATCTTGCGGTGGACAGCGCGCTCACCGTGTCCGACCGCGATCCTGATGCGCGCTTCTATCCGCTGCGAAGCGATAACGTCCACTTGACCCTCGCAGGCGACTATGTCCGGGCAAGCGGAGCGCTCCGGCATCCGGCGACCGGGACCCTTGTCACCAATGTCGGCATCGAGCACCGGCTGTCGACGGGCGAGGGCCATGCGACCCTCGACGTCCCGGGGCTCGCTTTCGGTCCAAACCTTCAGCCCGAACAACTGACGCGTCTCAGCGAAGGGGTCGTTGCGCTGGTCAACGGAGTGGTGCGGGGCGAGGGTCGAATCGACTGGGGTCAAGGCGGTCACGTGACCTCGACGGGCGACTTCTCGACCGCCAACATGGACCTCGCCGCGCCGTTCGGGCCAGTGACCGGCCTCAGCACGACCATCCACTTCAGCGATCTCCTCGGGCTGACGACACCGCCTGGGCAAGTCTTGACGGTAAACACCGTCAACCCGGGCATCACGGTCTCCAACGGCGTCATCCACTACCAGCTGCTGCCGCACAATCTCGTGAAGATCGAGCGCGGCGAATGGCCATTCATGGGAGGACGGCTGATCCTCCACGAAACGGTGCTGAACTTCGGCGCCCCGAGCGCCAAGCGGCTCACCTTCGAACTCCAGGCCTTCAATGCGAAGATGTTCGTCGACAGCCTCGGCTTCCAGGGATTCGAGCTGACCGGTACGTTCGACGGCGAGCTTCCGATGGTCTTCGACGAGAACGGAGGGCGTATTGTCGGCGGAGTGTTGACCTCGCGTGCGCCCGGAGGCGAGCTCAAGTACAGCGGCACCAAGCCGGGCGGCCTCGCAGGCGGGCTCGCCTTCGATCTTCTGAGCGACATCCGCTACCGCTCGATGGTCATCCACCTCGACGGGGACCTTGCCGGCGAATTCGCGACGCGGCTTGCAATCGACAAGGTTTCGCTTGGTCCAGGCCACGGTCTCATTGCGAGCCTCGTCCACTCCGCCTTCAGCAAGCTTCCGCTGAAGCTCAACCTCAACATCAACGGCCCCTTCCGTGCGCTTATCCAGATGGCGAAGGCCTTCAAGGATGCAACGCAGGTCATCGCGCCGGTGATGCCGTTCCCGATCGATTCGCCTGCACTGAAGGTCGAGGTCCTGAGCACGACGAAGAGCGAACAGCAGGCAAGCCCGCCGCCGAGGAAGGGGCCACCGGCCAACCAGTCTCCACCATCCGGAGGTAAGAAGTGAAACGAGAGCTGATGAGAACTGCGGTCTGTCTTGCGGCAACCATGCCGCTTGCAGGCTGCATCACCGTGAAGGCGCCGAGCAAGCCGATCGAGGTGAACCTCAACGTCGACATTCGCCAGGAGGTACTGGTGCGATTGCAGCAGGACGTGCAGCAGATGATCCAGAAGAACCCGCAGGCCTTCCCGCCGGCGCCGACGCATCCATGAAGCGGCTCCTGCTTGCCTCCCTCCTCCTCGCCGCCAGTCCGGCTGCGGCTCAGTCGGCCAATCTCGCTGCGGCGATCCAGGCGGGACAGGTCGGGGAGCGCTACGACGGTTACATGGGAGTGGTCGGAGAGCCCTCGCCAGACCTTCGAAGGCAGGTGGCCGCAGTCAATCTTCGACGGCGGAATTTATACATAGAGCTTGCGACGCGCAGGAATGTCACTGCCGACGTTGTCGGCCTCACCACGGGGTGCACGCTCCTGTCGCAACTGCCCATCGGCCAAAGCTACATGCTCAAGGATGGTATCTGGCGCCGGCGAGCCGCGGGCCAGAACGCTCCAGTGCCGGATTACTGCCGCTGAGGTTCGATAACGCCCTGCTCCATCGAGGAAGGACTGAAGGCGTTCGCCGCGGTTGACTATCGGCCTGCCCGTTCATAAAGGGTCCGCGCCTTGGCGGTATCGCTTTTCCGCCATGTTCCTCGTCCCTGGCTGGCTCCTGGTGAAATGCCGAGGGGCGACGCACAGGGGAGATGCATGGCTGAGGACGAGATCGACGAGGTCCCGAAGCTTCCACCAGACGCGCGGCTCGAATCGCTCGACGAGCGGCTCGACCGACTGCAGCAGGCGGAGGCGAAAAGGACCGCCAAACGTCAGCCTGATACCAGTTATCAGGCAGGGCAGCTGGTCCTCAGTCAGCTCGTGGGCTGCCCTCTTGGCGGCGGCATCATCGGGTGGCTGATGGACCGGTGGCTCGGCACGAATCCTTGGTGGATGTTGGTGATGCTGTTCGTGGGTTTCGCGGTCGGCATCTGGAACGTCTTTCGAATTTCAAATAGGTCCCAGAGCAAGGCTCCGGGCGAACGAGAATAGGAAGAGCAAGTGGCGGCCGGCGGCGATATCGACCCGATGCACCAGTTTGTGATCGAGCCGATCTTCGGTTCGTTCCAGCGAAACAATCCTTTCGTCTTCACCAATAGTGCGCTGTGGACGCTGATCGTCCTCTTCACGATCTGGCTCTTCATGTTCGGCGGAATGAAGCGCGAACTGATCCCCGGGCGCTGGCAGATCATGGTCGAGGGCTTGATCGGGTT
>DATMHD010000069.1:0-2171 GCA_035555075.1 Sphingomicrobium sp.
GGACGATCCTGCCGTTGAGGAAAAGTCGTCCGCCGTGAACTGCGACAATATCACCCGGAAGTCCGATCACCCGCTTGATGAGGTCCGAATCTTCGGCGGGATGGCGAAACACCACGACGTCGCCGCGGTGGGGCAGCCTGGTCAGGACCCGCCCTTCAAATGGCGGGAAGCCAAAGGGGAAACTGTAACGTGAGTAGCCGTAGGGCCATTTTGCGACGGCGAGATAGTCACCGATGTAGAGAGTTGGCAGCATCGAGCCCGAAGGTATGCTGAACGGCGCGCCGACAAAGGTGCGAAATGCCCAGGCGAGCAGCGCCGCCACGAGAATGAAGCGGGCCAGCGACCCGCCAGTCTCGCTTTTTCTGCTTTTTCCCGGAGCCGCGGTCGAGGAATTGCGGCGGGTCGAACGGGCGATCATCGGCTGCTTGTTTCCGGTGCGGCAGCATAGGTCAAGCTGGGCTGGCAAAAGCCTTGCCGCGCATTATGTGCGGCGACGATGAACGAACCTTCGATCCAAGCGCTCGGCGAGCTGTTCGCCTCCGAGCCGGACCGCCTGTCCCGCCTGAGCTTCGAGGCTGCTGGTATCTATTTCGACTGGTCCAAGACCCATCTCGATCAAAAGCGCATCGCGGACTTCCTCGCGCGGGCGGAAGCCTCGGGCCTTACTGCACAGCGCGATTCGCTCTTTGCCGGCGAGGCGGTGAATGAAAGCGAAAGGCGTCCGGCGACGCACGTCGCCGAGCGCGGCAACGGGGCGCCCGGCGAAGTTGATCTTGCAGCTGCGCGCCGTGGCCGCATGCGCGCGCTTGTCGACGCCATCGAGGCCGGTGCCTTCGGCGAGGTCACCGGCATCCTTCACATCGGGATCGGCGGCTCCGTCCTTGGACCTGCCTTGCTCGTCGACGCACTGGGACGACGCTCTTCGGCCTTCAAGGTGAGCTTCCTTTCCAATATCGACGGAGCCGCGTTCGACGAGTCGGTAAAGGACCTCGATCCGGCAACGACCCTCGTCGTCGTTGCGTCGAAGACGTTCACGACGCTGGAGACCATCAAGAATCTGGAGGCGGCGCGGGAGTGGCTGCAAGATGGCGGGGTCGAAGATCCGGACGGCCGGCTCATCGCGGTCAGTGCACGTCCCGAAGCAGCGCTCGACCAGGGGGTCGATGAAACCCGCATCCTTCAGTTCGGCGAAGGTGTCGGCGGGCGCTACTCGCTCTGGAGTTCGGTCGGGATCACTGCAGCGCTGGCGCTCGGGTGGGACGTTTTCGAAAGCCTGCTTGAGGGCGCTGCCGAGATGGACCGGCATTTCCGCTTTGCCGAAGGTCCTGCAAATGTGCCGCTCGTCGCAGCCTTTGCCGACCGCCTCTATGCCGAGGAGCTCGGCTGTCAGACCCGGGCTCTTTTTGCCTATGATGAACGGTTGCGGCTCTTGCCATCCTATCTCCAGCAGCTGGAAATGGAGTCGAACGGCAAGTCGGTGACAAGGGACGGCAGGCCGGTCCAGCATCCGACTGCTCCCGTCACCTGGGGTGGCACCGGTACCGACGCCCAGCACGCGGTCTTTCAGCTACTCCATCAGGGGACAGTGCTCGTACCGGTGGAATTTGTCGCCGTCCGCGAGGGCGAAGATGACCAGGACCCGGATCATCACCGGCTGCTCCTTCTCAATGCGTTCGCGCAAGGAGCAGCGCTCATGGAGGGCCGGGAGAGCGAGGACCCGCAGCGATCCTATGCCGGCAACCGACCCAGCGCGACATTGCTCCTCGACCGTCTCGATGCGCGCTCGCTTGGAGCACTCATCGCCTTCTACGAGCATCGTACCTTCGCCAATGCAGTCCTTCTTGGGATCAATCCCTTCGACCAGTTCGGAGTCGAGCTTGGCAAGGAAATCGCGGGGCAGCTTGCCGAAGGAGCCGACGAGAATGGTCTCGATGCTTCGACAAGGGGCCTGATCAAGCGAGCGGGACTCTGAGGCCTCGCCTCCAAAGCGAAAGCGGTAATGAGCTCGTGCTCGTCATGGAGAACCAAGAATGGCTGACTTTGACCTCTTTGTGATCGGTGCCGGCTCCGGCGGCGTTCGAGCCGCGCGGGTTTCCGCAGCTTATGGCGCACGGGTCGCGATCGCCGAAGAGCACAAGGTCGGCGGCACCTGCGTGATCCGGGGGTGCGTC
>DATMHD010000070.1:0-3395 GCA_035555075.1 Sphingomicrobium sp.
GGAAGGTGCTTCTGAGCTTCGCTGGGCTCGGGTCGATCGGCGAGCGGAAGCTCCAGATGTCGCGTGCCCTCCACTCCGCGGGGCTCACTCCCGAACCTCTGGGATTGATCCACGGCTTCCTGGCCGAACGTTGGCACGACGACGCGCTTTGCCTCGCTCCTGAAGACAAGCCGGTGCTCGAGATCGGCCAGTATATCGGAACAAGGGCCCGTCTCTTCCCGGCGGGAGAGGACGCGGGCGCGACGATCGAGGACCTCGTTGTCATGTGCCGCCGGAACGCTTCCCTAGCCCTCGGGCAAGACGCGGCCGGCGCGCTCGACCGGTGGAATGCGGGCGCCCTGTCGCTTGCGGTTCACCGGGTGCGCACGGACAACAGGCTCGACCGCAGCTCGTGGCTGCGCCTTTCCGACGGGCACCTCCTCAAGACCGACGCCGTGGACCACCACTGCGCCCATGACCTGATCGGCTGCCAGGACCCCTGCTGGGACGTCGCCGGTGCCATCATCGAGTTTGCGCTCGACGATGAGGAGGCTTGCGAGCTGGTGCGCGAGACAGAGAAATCCGTCTCCCGTCCACTCAGTGCCGCGCTCATCGATTTCTATCAAATCGCCTACTCCTGCTTCCGTCTGGGGCAGGCGAGGCTCGCGGGTGAACTCTGTACGGACAGCGGTGAGAGCGGCCGGCTGAGCAGCCGGGCAGTGCGATACGAAACAGCACTAATGCCAATGCTGAAAGAGGACTACTGTTGTTTTACCTCGCAGAAGTCCTTGGTTGATTGAACAACGAAACGAACTCTTCAGGGAACAAAGCTTCTTTTCTTGGGTTCAAGAAGAAGATCCATCAACAATACTCACCTAACATAGATTAGTGCTAAATAAAACAGCAGCAGACGCCGAACGGTTGTTTATGACGATGTAAATTATACTTCCGAAACGACCAAGTTCTCGCGACGTGTTTCCGAAATCTGGCAAGGAAGGGCAGGAACGTTGGGGGAAAGGATTCTAGTGACAGGTGGCGCGGGATTTATCGGCCGAGCCGTTTGCAGCGAGCTGCTTCGGCGCGGCGACAAGGTCCGCGTGCTCGACAGCATGATCGAACAGGTCCACGGCGATTGCGATCGCCCTGAGGACTTCCCCGACGATGCCGAGCTGATCGTCGGAGATATCCGCAACAAGGACGTCGTCACCCATTCGCTCAAAGGCATCGAGAGTGTCATTCACCTCGCGGCCGAAGTCGGTGTCGGACAGTCGATGTATGCAGTCGAGCGATACACGTCGGTCAACGAAACGGGATCCGCCGTGTTGTTCGAGGCACTCATCGATCACCCGGTGCGCCGGGTTGTGACGGCTTCCTCGATGAGCATTTACGGTGAAGGCCTTTACCGCGACGGAGACGGCAATCTCGTGCATGACGCCGAGCGCAGGGCGCGGACCCCGGACGATCAATCCTGGGATCCGGTCGACGCAAGGGATCGGCCGCTAACTCCCGTTGCAACGCCGGAGTGGAAGCAGCCAAGTCTCGCCTCGATCTACGCGCTCGGCAAATATGTGCAGGAGCGACAGACACTCCTCATGACCGAGGCCTACGGGATGGAAGGCGCCTGCCTTCGCCTGTTCAACGTCTATGGTCCGGGCCAGGCACTTTCGAATCCCTATACCGGAGTGCTTGCGATCTTCTCCTCGAGGCTCGCCAACGACCAGCGCCCGATGATTTTCGAGGACGGCGAGCAGCGGCGCGACTTCGTTCACGTGGCCGACGTCGCAACGGCGTTCTGCGAGGCGCTCGTGCGCCCGGAGGCGCGCGGCGAGGTGTTCAACATCGGCTCAGGCGAGGATCGCAGCGTTCGGCAGGTGGCTGAGGCAATTGGACGGGCGATGGACAAGGACATCGAACCGGAGATCGTCGGGAAATACCGAGTCGGTGATATCCGCCACTGCTTCTGTGACGGCAGCAAGGCCGCAACCTTGCTGGGGTTCCGGGCAGCCAAGGATTTTAGCGAGGGAATTGCCGAGCTTGCCGAATGGGTCGCAAGCCAGGATGCGGACGATCGCATTGACGAGGCGCGTGCCGAACTTGAATCCAAGGGGCTTGTGGCGTGAGGTCAGGCGATCGCCCGATCCTGATCACCGGCGGCGCCGGCTTCATCGGGTCGAACCTTGCCGACCGGCTCGCCGGGGAGGGCGAGGAGATCCTGATCTATGATGCGTTGTCGCGGCCAGGCGTCGAGCAGAACCTTGCGTGGCTGAAGGAGCGGCACGGCGAGAAAGTGACCCACGTTGCCGGAGACGTTCGGGACGAAGACGAGCTCGTGCGTGCTGCCGCGGGGGTCAAGGCGGTGTTCCATTTCGCAGCCCAGGTCGCAGTAACGACCAGCCTCGTCGACCCCCGCGAGGATTTCGAGATCAACGTGCGCGGCACGCTCAACCTCCTCGATGCCGTACGCTCGCGCGCCGAGCGCGTGCCGGTGATCTTCGCCTCGACCAACAAGGTCTATGGCGATCTCTCGGACATCGAATTGGATGATCTTGATCAGCGCTTCGAGCCAAAGGCGCTTTCCGCCTGTCGGGGAATCGACGAGACCCGGTCGCTGGACTTCCATACGCCCTATGGCTGCTCCAAGGGGGCGGCGGACCAATATGTGCTCGATTATGCGCGCAGCTTTGGCCTGCCGACGCTCATCTTCCGCATGAGCTGCATCTACGGCAGGCGACAAATGGGTACCGAGGATCAGGGCTGGGTTGCCCATTTCCTCATCCGCGCCCTCGAACGGCAACCAATCACCATCTACGGCGATGGCCGGCAGGTCCGGGACATTCTCGACGTCGCGGATGCAGTCAATGCTTATGTGAGCGGGCTTCAGAACATCCAACGCGTGAGCGGGCGCGCGTTCAATCTCGGCGGCGGACCTGCAAATGCGATCAGCCTCCTCGAGCTTATCGACGAGATGCAGCTCATCACCGGGCACGATATCGAGCTCAGTTTCGAGGACTGGCGTCAAGGCGACCAACGCTGGTTCGTCGCCGACACGGCTGCAGCGCAACGGGAATTTGGGCTGCCCGAACGCCGCGGGTGGCGTGAGGGCGTTGCCAGTCTTGGCCACTGGCTCGCCCTTGAGCGCGGCCTCGAACTCCGGCCCGAATTTGCAAGCGCGGCCGAATGACGGGGCTTCGGATCCTCCTTGTCACGGATGCAGTTGGGGGGGTGTGGATCTACAGCCTCGAACTTGCACGGGCACTAAAGCCGCTCGGGATCGAAACATTGCTCGCTGTGACTGGGCCTTCGCCGACGAGGGCACAGCATGTGGAGGCCGCTGGGCTCGAGCTCATCGACACGGGGCTTCCGCTCGAATGGCTCGATACCAGCCCTCAAGAGGTCATAAGTGCCGGGCGAGCGCT
>DATMHD010000071.1:0-6146 GCA_035555075.1 Sphingomicrobium sp.
AACGCTGGCGGTTCGTGTAAGTGGCGATACTTCACCGATTGATGCGCAAGATTATCGAACCGGATATCGCAACGGCTGCCGGCCGCGCTCTCATCGAGGAGCGTTTCTGGTCGCTCCGCAGGCAAGTGCCCATCATCTACCTCCTGGGGTTTGTGAACCTCTCGGGTCTTGAGCTCAGTGCTACGGGCCGATTGGCGGTCGGGCTCAATCTTCCGACGTTCATCGCGATCTGCGCCATGATCCGTCTTGCTCAATGGTTCATGATCAAAACCAAGGTTCCGCACCGCCTGATGATCAGGCGCTTGCGGGAGACCGTCTGGTTCGCAGCGCTTGTGTGCGGCGCGGTCTGCTTCAGATGCGTCGAGCTTCTGCGCACCGGCGATTCATCCTCGCATATGTCGGTGATGCTGTTCGGCGGCCTTACCGCCATCGGTGTTGCCTACGGATTGACGGCGCTTCCGCTCGCGGGACTCATCCCGCTGGTCCTCATCATCGTCCCCATCTCGGCGATGGCGATCTTCTCCAACGACATCCACTTCGTGTGGGGCGCATTTGGCCTGGTTGTCGTTTCCGGGCTGACGATGCGCCTCCTCGTTGTTCACAGTCGCCATCTCACCGCCCTGATCCGCTCGCGCTCGATGATCGTTCGCGAGCAGATGGTTGCCGAGCAGGCGCACCAGGAGGCAGTGGTTGCAGCAACGACGGATTTCCTGACCGGCCTTCCGAACCGCCGCGCATTCGTCGCCGCGCTCGAGGCGAAGTTTCAAAATCCGGTGCGCTGCTCCGGATTTGCGGTGGCGATCCTCGACCTTGATCGCTTCAAGGTGACGAATGACACTTTCGGACATGCCGCAGGAGACAAGCTCCTTTGCGAGATCGCCGGAAGACTCCTCAAAGTCATCGGAAATCGCGGTCTCGTCGCAAGGCTCGGCGGCGACGAGTTCGGGGTTCTCCTGCCCCATGTCCGGCGCCTCGCCGATGCCCAGGCGATCGGTGCGGAGATCCTCCGGGAGGTGAACCAGTCGGTGGGAATGGGCGATCTCGAGCTTGCCGTATCTGCCTGCTGCGGACTTGGAATCGCAAGATCCCAGAGCACCAACTCGCCTTCGCGCGTCATGGCGGATGCGGACCTTGCGCTTTACCAGGCGAAGGCAACGCCCGGCGAGCGGGTCGCCGTGTTCGAATTCAGGATGGAAGCTCCCCGCCGCCGCCGGGCAAAGATCGAGCGTGCGTTGATGGCGCCCGGGCTCGAAGACAAGCTCGACGTCTGCTTCCAGCCGATTGTCGATCTCAAGAACGGGCGGATCATTGCCCATGAGGCATTGGCGCGCTGGACCGACCCCGAGCTGGGCGCAGTCTCCCCGTCGGAATTCGTGCCCATCGCCGAACAGCTCAACCTCATCGACACCGTCAATCGACGGTTGATGGCCAAGGCGTTCGAACAGGCCCGCAAATGGCCCGCCCATATCAAGCTTTCCTTCAATCTCAGCGCAGTCCAGTTGCATGCAAGCGTTTCGGCCAATGCAATCCTTCGCGCGCTTCGCGACGCGGACCTCAGTGCTGACCGGCTCCAGGTCGAGGTTACCGAGACTGCGCTCCTTGCCGACTTTGAACGGGCCCGGGCAAATCTTGCCGAGCTGAGGGAAGCCGGCGTGACCGTCGTCCTCGATGATTTCGGTGCAGGCTATGCGTCGATCGGTTATCTTCGCGAGCTTCGCTTCGACCAGATCAAGCTCGATGGAGCGCTGGTGACGGCTGCGCTCGACAGCGCGGATGGCAAGAGGTTGCTCGCGGCGGTGATTGCGCTCTGCGAGATCCTGGGCGTATCGAGCGTTGCCGAGCATGTCGAAAGCGAAGAACTGCTGCTCCTTCTGAAGGAGCTCGGTTGCTCCGCAGGCCAGGGCTATTGGCTGAAGCCGCCAGTCACCGCCAAGGAGATCAGTGGCCTGCTCGTGATCGACAGGAACGGAGTTCTCCAGGAAGGCAATCGCTATCCACGCGCGGCCTGAGCCCGAGAGCTCGGATTAGTCGGGATTTCCTTTTCAGGATCCGCGCATTGGGACACTCCCCGGGGTTCGACGCCCATTTGCTTGCGAGCCATGAAATACGACGCCAATTTAACGGCTTAGCGTTCATGACAGATGCGGAACCATTTCCCTTACGGCTGCGTTCGCACCCCGACATTGCTGTCGGCGCGCTGGCGCGGGATCACCAAAGTGCCTTTCGGATTAATCCAGGTTGTTAGGGACTGCGTCCGGCCGGCTGCAGGGAAGGAAATGAATGGCTTCTGATTCTGTACTGCTGAATGCGAACGAACCTGTCTCCTCGGGGTCGACTGCACTCGATTATGTTCTAGCTGGCGGTTTCGCCGCGAAACGGATCCATCTGATCGAGGGGGAGCCGGGCGCCGGGAAGACCACCCTCGGGCTCCAGTTCCTGATCGAGGGCCGCTCCAAGGGAGAAGGCTGCCTCTACATCACCTTGTCGGAGAGCAAGGAAGAGTTGACGCACGTTGCCCAGTCACATGGCTGGACGCTCGAGGGCATCGACATCTTTGAACTGGTTCCTCCCGAGCTCAGTCTCGACCAGGACCGCGAGCAGTCGATCGTATATGCATCCGACCTTGAGCTTGGTGAAACGGTCCAGCTTGTGAAGGACGAAGTGGAGCGCGTGGCCCCGGCGAGGGTGGTGTTCGACAGCCTTTCTGAAATTCGTCTCCTTGCCCAGGGTGCCCTGCGCTTTCGGCGGCAGGTGCTGGCGCTCAAGCATTTCTTTGCCCAGCACGGCTGCACCGTCCTGTTCCTCGACGATCTTACCGAGATGGTCGACGATCTTAGCCTCCATAGCCTCGCCCATGGTGTGGTCCGGCTCGAACAGATCGCCCAGACCTATGGCGCGGAACGTCGGCGCTTGAGGGTCCACAAGATGCGCGGACGCAAGTTCCACGGCGGATTCCACAACTTCGTCATCCGGACGGGAGGCGTCGAGATCTTCCCGCGCCTGGTCGCGAGCGACCACCCGGAGACGCCCAAGGTCTGGAAACAGGCGCAAAGCGGAATTGCGACCTTGGACCAGCTCGTCGGCGGAGGCCTGGATTATGGGACCTCGACGCTCATCATCGGACCTTCGGGCACCGGCAAGTCAACGCTCGGTCTGCGCTACGTCCACCAAGCGATGGCGAGAGGCGAAAAGGCGCTGGTCATCAGTTTCGACGAGACCCAAGCCATTTTCGAGCGCCGTGCAAGCGGCCTTGGAATGGACACGGCACCTTTCGCGAAGGACGGAAGGTTCACCTTCCGGCAGGTCGATCCGGCGGAACTCTCTCCAGGCGAGCTTACCGGTATCATCCGCGAGTATGTGGAGAACGAGGGGGTGAGCGTAGTCGTCCTCGACTCGCTCTCAGGGTACCAGCAGGCCATGCCTGAAGAACAGTTCCTGCTGCTCCAGATGCATGAGATCCTGACCTATCTCAATCAGCAGAATGTCCTCACGTTCCTCATCCTGACGCAGGCCGGGATGATCGGGAACATGCAGAATCCGCTCGACCTTACCTACCTTTCCGACAGCGTTCTTATGCTTCGCTACTTCGAAACGGACGGAGAGATCCGGCGCGCCCTCTCGGTGATGAAGAAGCGCACCGGCGTTCACGAACCGACCATCCGCGAGTTCAGGATCGGCGATGGCGGCGTGCAAGTCGGTCCTGCGCTTAAGGGATTCCGCGGCGTCTTGAGCGGTACGCCGGTGTACGAGGGCGAGGACAAGCTCATGGTCGGTGTGCAGGCGAATTAGGGTCCGGCGGAGTCCATCGCCGTGGAACGCTTCTTCATCGTTGCTCCTGCAGGTCGCGATGCCGAGGTCGTCGGCCAGCTCCTTGCAAGCGCCAAGATCGAGGCCGTGGTCGACAATAGCGGCGACCTGCTGCTTGAAGCGCTGCGGGACGGGCGCGGCTCCGGCGCCGTCGTCACGGACGAAGCACTCCAGCACATCGGGCAGGTGAAGCTTGCCGAAGCGGTCCTCAACCAACCACCATGGTCTGACTTCCCCTTCGTGCTCCTGGCGCGTCGTGGCGGAGAGCGGGAGGGCCCCAAGTCAGTAGAGACTGTGATGAACGCGACGGTGCTCGAGCGTCCGCTTCATCCGGCGTCGCTCATCAGCGCCGTGCGTGCGGCGGTCCGCGCGAGGGCGCGCCAGCGCCTTGCCGCGGACGCCCTTGCCCAGCGCGAACGCGCCGAAAGGGATCTTCGCGATCTTGCCGACACACTCGAGCTGAAGGTCACGGATCGAACGCGCGATCTTGCAGCCGCGAACGACCGGCTCACCGCCGAAATCGCCGAACGCCAGCGGGCCGAGACCCGACTCCTGCAGGCACACAAGCTCGAGGCAATCGGTCAGCTGACCGGCGGGATCGCGCATGATTTCAACAATCTTCTTACCGTCGTCGTAGGCTCGCTCGATCTCGTCCTTCGTCGCTGCGACGATGAAGCCGTGAACCGTCTCGCGCGGAATGCACTCCAGGCCGCGGAACGCGGCGCCAAACTTACAGCCCAGCTCCTTGCATTTTCGCGCCGTCAGCGGCTTTCGCCGCTCGCGCTTGATATCAACAAGGTCATCGAAGGAATGCGCGACATGCTCGCGCGCACGATCGGTCCGCACATCCAGATCGGGACCAGCCTTGATCCAGAGATGTGGCCGGCGCTTGCCGATCCGACGCAACTCGAGGTCATGCTTCTCAATCTCGTGATCAATTCGCGTGACGCGATGCCCCAGGGAGGCAAGATCATGATCGAGACCCACAATTCCCCTTCGATTCCGGAACGGCTGACGGCCGATCTCGAACCGGGCGACTATGTCTGCATCAGTGTACGCGACGACGGGCCCGGGATGCCGTCAGACGTGCTCGCCCATGCCTTCGAACCCTTCTTCACAACCAAGTCCCACGGCAAGGGAACAGGCCTTGGCCTCGCCCAGCTTTATGGATTTGCAAAGCAGTCCGGCGGGGCTGCTCACATTGAGAGCGAGATCGGGAATGGCACCAGCGTTTTCATCTATCTTCCAAGAACGCACGAGAAGGTCGTGGAGGAAGTTCGCAGCCAGCACGAGGGAGGGGGGAAGCGGCGGGCCAGGATCCTCGTTGTCGATGACGACGAAGAGGTGCGCATCGTCACCTCGGAGACGATCAAGGAGATCGGTTATTCGGTCGTCGGCGTCGGGAACGCCGAGGACGCCCTTGTCAAACTTCGAGGCGAACGGTTCGACCTTCTCATCACCGACGTCGCGATGCCAGGAACCAACGGTGTCGAACTTGCAAGACGGGCACGGGTGATCGCGCCCTCGATGCCGGTCCTGTTCGCAAGTGGCTATGCGGACGTGCAGATGTTTGGCGAGGAATTGTCCGACGAGACCATATTGAAGAAGCCGTTCAGGATTTCCGATGTGGTGAACAAGATCGAGAAATCGCTCGAAGGAATGCCGGCCCCGGAGCTCGAGGATTGAGCCGCGAGCTCGTTCGTTTGAGATCGTCGCGGGAGGATCAACGGGACCTTTGTCTCAGCGCGGGAACAGCGACTTCCACTCGTATCGCGTCCCCGATTCACGCAGGGTGCCAAGGGCATGCCCGATACCGCGTTCATCCCGAACCCAGACGCATCCGCAGGCCCTGCATCTGATCGCGCCGTCGATCGCGGGTTCCTTTGCAAGTTGTGCCTGGTTTGCGCTGACCAGTTCCTGGACAGGATTGGAAGCGCTGCAATAGCGCGACGGGCACATTGAATTGGATGAACGCATGTGAGGCTAAACTCGTGAGCAGTCTCGTCCAAGGCTGCCCACTCAGCCGTCAGGCCTCGCAGTACGCGCTAATCGTATACAAAGGGCTTACGCAGCCCTTGAAGGCGGGGCTGCCCACGTTTTCCGTTCGCGCCCGCAGCTCGGCAGCCTTGATCTCATAGGCCTCCGCCATGCGGATGAGCGCCGCCCTGCCGTGATCAGTCAGCGCTCTCGAAGCGCTTGCGCGGCAGCGCCTTGCAAGCTCGTAATATCTCTGACCTGGCTGGCTCATGGTCGCGGCTAAACCTCTTGGAGATGTGTCAGTTCCGGCGTCCGGCAGGTCCTGCTCCGACTTGGTACGCCATGAACCGGTCTTTCTTGAC
>DATMHD010000072.1:0-11955 GCA_035555075.1 Sphingomicrobium sp.
TCCACCTTGTTTGGATTGTTGGTGAGCAGTCGGACCTCACCGACGCCAAGCGCACGAAGCATCGCCGCTGCGTGGCCGTAGTCGCGCTCGTCGTCGGCAAATCCAAGACGCTGGTTGGCATCGACGGTGTCGAGCCCTCGATCCTGCAGGGAATAAGCGCGGATCTTGTTTGCAAGGCCGATTCCACGGCCCTCCTGGCGAAGGTAAAGTAGCACTCCGCCGCCTTTCTGGCCGATGATGTGCAACGCTTCCCGAAGCTGCGGCCCGCAATCACATTTCAGCGACCCGAATACGTCCCCGGTCAGGCATTCGCTGTGCAGGCGGACCAGAGGGGGCGATCCGCCGAACGAGCCGACAACCAGCGCGACATGCTCCTGTCCGTCATCGGACGCGCGAAACGCAACGATCTGTGTCGGCGGCATGTCTTTGAGCGGGAGCCTTGCCCGAGCGATGATCTCGACCGAAGGATTGCGACCTTCACGCTCGATCTCATCCGCCGCCACCTGCGTGAGGCCGACCTTGGGGTCGAGTAGCCACAGCGCCGGCAGCAGCCCCGCGGCTCGGGCAAGGTCAAGGGCTGCACCTGCCGTACTGGCGCACCCGGCCACAATTGGCTGAAGCGGGCCGAGCGGCGCGCGATCGAAATCCCTTCCGGGATCGGCGATAGCCAATGCCGAGTTCCGATCGAGCCAGGCGGCGGGAGAAATGACGACGGGCGATCGGGGATCGGCAGCTTCGCGCTCATTTGCGAGCCGAAGCGCTGCAGCTCGGGCCCCGCTGATCAGCAGCTTTGCATGGTGATGCGGGTCCAACAGGTCCAGCAGCTCCTGGCTAGCGGTCTCGATCGCGGCGATCGCAACCGGCCTCTCGCTGAGGACCCGCACCGGCTGTCCGCCGCGAAGTGCGGCGATCGCCGCCCGCACGGTGGTGTCGCTCAAGTCTCGATCTCGCAAATCAGCGGCACATGGTCCGAGGGACGGTCCCAATTGCGGCAGGGTTCCAGCACCGTATGTGCCTTGAGGTGCCCGGCAAGCTCGGGTGAAGCCCACATATGATCCAGCCGTCGGCCGCGATCGTTCTTCGTCCAGTCGGGAGAGCGGTAGCTCCACCAGGTAAAGCAGCGCTGGGGCGCAGGGACAAACCTGCGGCCGATGTCGATCCAGTCATGCGCTTCTTGTAATCTGGCCAGGGCCTGGATCTCCACCGGCGTGTGGCTCACCACGGTGAGTAGCGCCTTGTGGCTCCAGACATCGCACTCCAAGGGCGCCACGTTGAAATCGCCGACGATGATGGTCGGCTGATCGAGACTTTCGGACCAGCGCGTCATGCGCTCGATGAAATCCAGCTTCTGGCCGAACTTGGGATTGACCGTCCGATCGGGGGTGTCGCCACCGGCGGGTACATAGACGTTCTCGAGCCGGATGCCGTTCTCCAGCCGAACTCCAATGTGGCGAGCTTCCCCATTATCCTGCCAATCGTGCTTCCCGGGATCCTTGAGAGGCAGGCGGCTCAGGATCGCGACACCATGGTGCATGCGCTGGCCGTTGAGCTGCTGGTGCTTGTATCCGGACTTTTGGAAAAGTTCGGCCGGGAAGATGCTGTCGAGCACCTTCGTCTCCTGGAGGCACAGAATGTCGGGTTGCTGCTCCACGATCAAGCGCTCAACCAGCGCGGAGCGCGCCCGCACCGAGTTGATGTTCCAGGATGCAATCTTGATTTTCGCCACGGCGGTCGATGTAGCCATGCTCGTTCAGCATTGCGAGCGAACAGAAGAGAGGAAGGCCCTCGCTCCGGGGGCATGGAGCGAGGGCCGACCGAGCGCTTGTCACGCAAGGGAACCTGCAGACCCGGGTAACAGGGGGAAACCCCAAGCCATTACAGGATCAACCTGATTCTTAGGCCTCGTCCCCTGACGCCTTGATGAACAAGTCGCGATTCGAAACTTTTTTCGTCACTTTTTCTTCTTCGGGTCGACGTAGGTGAAGGCCGATTCCGGGACTGCAACGTTGAATCTGACGTTCGACAGTCTCACCGTGGTGCGGTGGTTCTGCGGATCGATCGCCGTCCAACCATAAAGCTGCAGACCTCCGGGAGCCGACGCGTTCCGGAGAAAAGCGAGGGTCAACTGGCCATACTGACCAGTGTTGCGCGCCCGCGCGACGAGGATGCGGCTGTCGGAATTGGGCAAGATCTCCGCCTTGCCGTTGAAGTCCGGCGAGCCTGATAGAAGCGGCCCGAGCGGCGTCCGGCCAAGCGGATAGCTGGACTTCTGTCCGACAGAATAGTCCAGGAACGTCAGGGTCTTGCCATTGGCGACCAGAAGCAGGTCGCCGCCGCCATATTCGAAACGGACGCGGCCCGGCCGCTTCATCTGGAGGGTCCCGGTCGCCACCCTGCCTTTGTCGTCGGTCTGGGTGAAATTGGCAGTCATCGTCTGCACTGCGTTCAGATGCGCTCCCAGACGCTCAAGATCGGCCGAAGGCGTTGCAGCGGCTGCCGGTGCCGCTGCGACGACAAGGGCGATCGGCATGAGTGCGCGCGCAATCGTCGTAGGATTCATGTCCAAGCTCCTGGGATTTTCCGCCGGAATCTGGCGTTCGCGTTTTGAATGCGGACTGAACCTTCCGGTTCCGTTCCGTTCATTGCTCAGATCGGATGTCCATCGGGATCGATCAGCACCTCTCGCCGCCCGACGTGGTCAGGCTGGCCGACCAGCCCTTCCTTCTCCATCCGCTCGATCAGACGTGCAGCACTATTGTAGCCGACACGGAGCTGGCGCTGAAGGTAAGAGGTCGAGGCCTTCTGGCTTTCGGCGACAATCTGGATCGCCTTTCGGTAGAGCTGGGTCTCGGCGTCATCTTCGCCCGTCGGCTGGCCATCGAACAGATAGCCCCCGTCCTCGGGCTCCTCTGTCACTGCCTGGACATAATCAGGCGCGCCCTGCTTGCGCCAATGCTCGGCAACGGCTCGCACCTCCTCATCCGCCACAAATGGTCCATGGACACGAAGGATCTGCTTTCCTCCGGGCATGTAGAGCATGTCGCCCTTGCCAAGCAGCTGCTCGGCACCCTGTTCGCCAAGGATGGTGCGGCTATCGATCTTGCTTGTGACCTGGAAACTGACCCGGGTTGGAAGGTTGGCCTTGATGACGCCGGTTATGACGTCGACGGACGGACGCTGAGTAGCCATGATGAGGTGAATGCCGGCAGCGCGCGCCTTCTGGGCAAGACGCTGGATCAGGAACTCGACTTCCTTGCCCGCCGTCATCATGAGATCGGCGAGTTCGTCGACGACGACAACAATCTGGGGCAACACGTCATATTCGAGCTGCTCGGTCTCGTAGAGCGGCTGACCGGTATCGGCATCGTAACCCGTCTGGACTCGCCGCCCGAGCTTGGCGCCCTTGGCTTTCGCTTCGCGGACCTTCGCGTTGAAGCTTGGCAGGGCGCGAACGCCAAGGTTCGCCATCATGCGATAGCGTTCCTCCATCTGCTCGACGGTCCACTTGAGCGCCCGGATGGCCTTACCAGGCTCGGTCACGACGGGCGCCAGGAGATGGGGAATGTCGTCGTAGATGCTGAGTTCCAGCATCTTTGGGTCGATCATGATCATTTTGCACTGGTCCGGTCCGAACCGGTACAGCAGTGACAGGATCATGCAGTTGAGTCCGACCGACTTTCCTGAGCCGGTCGTGCCCGCGACCAGCAGATGCGGCATCGGCGCGAGGTCCGCGATTACCGGATCGCCGGCGATGTTCTTCCCGAGGATCAATGGCAGGGACATGTTCTGGTCCTCGACCGCCTGACTGCCAATCAGCTCCGACAAGCTCACCATCTCACGCTTGGGATTGGGCAATTCGATTCCGATGACGCTGCGCCCCGGAATCGTCGCGACGCGCGCCGACAGGGCCGACATGTTCCGCGCGATGTCATCGGCGAGTGCGATCACTCGGCTCGCCTTGATGCCGCTTGCGGGCTCGAGTTCATACATGGTGACGACAGGCCCGGGCCTCACCTCGACGATGTCGCCCCGCACGTTGAAATCCTCAAGAACGGTCTCGAGAAGACGGGCATTTCGCTCAAGCCCTGCACGATCGATCTGCTGACGATTCTCCTTCGGCGGTGGAGACAGGAGCTCGAGTGTCGGCAGCTGATAGCTGTCGCCGAGTGCGAGTGCCGGCTGAGCCGTGGAGGGCTTGCCCTTCGCTCCGCGCGCGGCTGCGGCGACGGATCGGGCAGGTTCGGCGACCGCCACTGTCGGACGCGCGCGCGGTGGAGCCGCGGGGATCGCGCGGTCCTCGGCGATTTCTGTCTTGCGCGGAGCTGCCTTGCGAGCTCGCGGCTCCCTGCGAAAAATCCCGTACACCCAGAGCCGCTCATCCTCAGTCAATCCAACTGCAAGATAGCCGATCCCGAGGCCCGCAAGGCCGAACAGCAGCAGGGCCGCAAGGCGCGTTGGGCCGGCGATCTGGCCGTTCGGAATGAGGTCAATCGCCGCACCGATGCCATGAGCTCCGGCAAGACCAAGCGCGCCTCCCCAACCCGCAGGAAGCCCTGAAACCGCTGACGCACTGGTCAGCCCGAGCGCGACGCCAAGCAATATTGCACCTGCC
The DNA here is from genome assembly GCA_035555075.1 of Sphingomicrobium sp. Lineage (GTDB taxonomy): Bacteria > Pseudomonadota > Alphaproteobacteria > Sphingomonadales > Sphingomonadaceae > Sphingomicrobium. Next base: position 4,613 of record DATMHD010000072.1, read on the forward strand.
GCCGCGAGCAGCAGGCCCCGTCCGATCCGACCGGCGGGCTCAAGCCGCATCATCCTCAAGCCGGCAATGGCAATCACGGGAACGAAGAGCGCAGCGCCGAGACCAAAAAGGAGCAGCATAACGTCGCCAAGATAGGCTCCAAAGCTGCCGAGCCAGTTCGTCGGAGGACCGCCTGCGGCGGTGCTGAGCGACGGGTCGTTTGGATTGTGCGTCGCCAGGGCAAGGCCGCCGGCCAGGCTTGTCGCCACGAGCAGCGCACCCCAGCTGCGCACGCACAAGCGGCGCACAGTTTCCCGAAGCGCGTCCCGCCAGTCGGGCGCGAGCTCGCGCTTGGGCGCGCGCGTTGCAACCGTTGCCATGACCCACCCCCACGAAGTTGATGCCTAAAATCCCTCACGCGGAGTCCGTGGTCAAGCAGTCCTGCCCGAGATTTGTTGGCATTTCCGCATCTTGGGATGCCGGGCGGATCGCCCTCTCCCCTGCCAGCCCGGCCGGCGGTATAGGAGACGACATGGACCGTGCGGACGTGATCATTTTCGGAGGAGGACTGGTTGGCCTCGCGCTTGCATCCGCGCTCGATTGCAGTGGTGTATCGACCATCATCGTGGATCCCGCCGATCCGGCACCGCGATCCGCGGCTTCGTTCGATGGTCGGACGAGTGCAGTATCATCGAGTTCGATGCGGATGCTCGACTCAATCGGTGTTGCCGGTCACCTCGCCGAACCCGGCTGTCCGATCTGGCGCATCGCGGTCGCTGACGGGCTCAAGCCCGGCGGGATCCACTTCGATCCTGAGGACGATGAGCCTCTCGGCTTCATGCACGAGAACCGGAACTTGCGAGCCGCGCTTCAGGCGCGGGCGGAAGAGGGCAAGAATGTCTGGCTGTTGTGGAAGTCGCGGGTAGTCGACGTCGAACGGGGCGATCATGCGGTAATCGTCTCCCTTGAAGACGGCCGCAAACTCCATGCTCCCCTGCTCGTGGCCGCCGACGGTCGGAACTCGATGACGCGTGAGGCCGCAGGAATCAACGTCGCCCGCTGGAAGTATAATCATCAGGCGATCGTATCGGTGCTGCGGCACGAGCGCCCCCATGAGCATGTCGCCTATGAAATCTTCTATCCGAGCGGTCCGTTTGCACTGCTGCCGATGAACGATGATGCGATGGGACATCGATCAGCGATCGTCTGGTCGGTGGCTAATGAAGACGCGGCCGGCTGGCTGTCCCTGAGTGACGAGGATTTCGCCGCTGAAGCCGAAGCTGCCATGGGCGGTTTCCTCGGCGAGATCCAGATGCTTGCACCACGCTCGTCGTTTCCGCTCGGATTCCATCATGCGGCGCTGATTACGGACCGGCGGCTGGCGCTGGTGGGCGATGCCGCGCATGCGATCCACCCGATTGCCGGCCAAGGACTGAACCTTGGTTTCCGTGATGCCGCGGCACTCGCTGAAGTCATGGTCGAGGGCGCGCGCCTAGGACTCGACCTAGGCGACCAGCAACTGCTCGATCGTTACCAGCGCTGGCGCTCGTTGGACGCATTGTCCGTCGCATTCGCAACCGACACGCTCACTCGCATCTACGGCATAGCAGGCGAGACGCCTTCGGCGATCCGGCGTTTGGGAATGGGCCTGGTCGGACGGATTTCGCCCCTCCGCAAGCGACTAATGAATGAAGCCCGAGGAACCAGCGGCGACCTGCCCCTACTCCTGCGCGGGCTCCCCATCTGATTTCAGCAGGCCGAATGAAGCGGCCATCCAGCGCCTCATGTCTCGATTATTGAAGCGTCGGCTCGATCTCGACGCCGCCCGTGACGGCCATCCGGTGGAATTGCATCAGCTGCACCAATAGATCCGCTCGACCTTCCAGTGTCGCTTCTTCAAGTAAAGCCTGTTTGGCGCCCACATCAAAAGGCGCCACCTGAGCGATGGCATTGACCAGCATTTCGTCGTCCAGCCGGGCGACAGCGGCCCAATCAACTGCCAGTCCCAGCGCATCACCAAGTCGGCGAGCTTCCCTCTCGACTTCCGCCCGGTGCACGATCGAGAGCGGCGGCGGCTCGCTATCGTCGAAGGCTTCGATATCGACGTCGAAGCAGCGATAGAGTGCGTCGACGTCTGCCTCGGCCACCGGCCTGAACCGGTTGGACCCAAGAAGCACGATATTGAAGCGGCCATCGTCGAGCTCTTCGACTCCGACAATTTCGCCGACGCAGCCGACTGCATAAAGAGGCGCCTGATTGTCATCATCGAGGCGGTGAGGCTGGATCATGGCGATTCGCCCGGCGCCATCGATCGCATCCCGCACCATCTCCCGATAGCGTGTTTCGAAGATATGAAGCGGAAGCTGTGAGCGTGGGAACAGGATCGCCCCCGGCAGCGGGAAAACCGGCACTCGGATCGTTCGGCTCATGTGAAAAGCAGAGCCGAAAGCCGGCGGCGCTGAGCGCTTGACCACGGGTCTTCAAGCCCTTGGGCCTGAAGCAGCTGAAGGAAGCGCTGGCGGGCTGCGCCCTGGTTCCACTCCCGATCGCGCCGGATGATCTCCAGAAGCGCATCCGCGGCGCCGTCGCGGTCGCCGCTTGCCATTTTGGCACTGGCAATCTCGAAGCGGGCTTCGTGGTCGTCTGGATTGGATGCAAGCCGGGATTCGAGCGCGGTGGTGTCCTCGGCCGGCGCTGCGGTGGCGACCTCGAGTGCGGCACGCGCGCGAGCCACTTCTGGCTCCTTGGACAGTTCGTCGGGAAGTGCCTCGAGAGTCTCGCGAGCTTCCGTCGTTTCGCCTGCGGCGACAAGCGCTCGCACGAGCCCACCGATCGCCCCTGGATCCTCGGGCGCCATTTCGCGCACCTGACGGAAGATATTGATCGCGCGCGGCGCATCGCCGTCGCTGAGGACCAGTTCCCCCATGGCGACCAGCGGGTCGATTTCGGCTTTGGGAGCGCCCCCCTCGGGCTCGATTTTCAACTGCGCGAGCAGTTGGTCGAGCACCTTCTTGATCTGACCCTCGCTTCGGTAATTGGTGAGATCCGCGACAGGCTGGCCGCGATAGATCGCGTAGACAGTAGGGATCGATTGTATCCGGAACTGGGAGGCAAGCAGTTTTTCCTGATCGACATCGATCTTGGCAAGTTTCACCCCTTTGGGGCCGTAGTCGGATGCAACCTTGTCGAGGATCGGCGAAAGCTGTTTGCACGGCCCGCACCACTCGGCCCAGAAATCCAGGATGACGAGCGCCGTCGTTGACGGCTGAATGACGTCGCGTTCGAAGCGCTCGATCGATTCGCGCTCGGCTTCGGTAAGTCCCAGCGTCGCCACGGCTATACACAGCTCCTTCAACAACGGTCGTGTCGCGCCCATATGGGCGGCACTCGAGGCGGCCACAAGCGCCTTGCAGGAGCGCGCATCACCATGCTAGGCGCGCGCCTCACCTCCGTCGGACCACAAGGTCCGACGTCAGCGAAGTGCGGGCGTAGCTCAGGGGTAGAGCACAACCTTGCCAAGGTTGGGGTCGAGGGTTCGAATCCCTTCGCCCGCTCCAACGACATACGAGATGAGAGGGCGCCGGAGTATCAGCCGCGCCTCGAGGTCGCGTCTTCTCGAAGTGACGTGAATGGATAGGTCGGCGAGGATGCCGGCGTTCAGACGCAGCGATCGAGCTTGCCGAAGTCGGCCTCTGCCCCGGCCGTTTCATCTAGATCGCCCGTCAGCGACTTTGGCCTTCTCTCGTTGCTTCGGGCTTGCTGCGCGGCGCGTTGAGATCGACCACCTTGGTCGCAATGCTGGACAGGTCTAGGTGCCCCGAAAGAGGAGACTCGTTCATGGCTGACCAGGTAGAGCTTTCCCGTCCCAAGGGTGACGCGAAGAAGCTGCAGACGATCAACCCCGCCAACGGCAAGCCTGGCAAAGTCTACACGCTCGACACGCTCGAGGACGGTTTTGCTGCGGCGAAGGATGCGCACCGCTCTTTCCTGGAATGGCGTCGCACGAGCTTCGATGAAAGAGCTTCGGTCATCCGCAAGGCGGCCCATCTTCTACGCAAGCGCGAGAGCGAATTCGCACAGCTCATGACCGCCGAGATGGGCAAGACTCTCGACGACGGACGAGCGGAGGTCGAGAAATGCGCATTCCACTGTGATTGGTTTGCTGACCATGCCGAAGAATATCTGCGCAACGAAACCGCGGATATCGGCAGCGGTGAAGCCTTCGTGACGTTCAACCCCATCGGGATCATCCTTGCGGTGATGCCATGGAACTTCCCCTTCTGGCAGGTATTCCGCGCTGCCGCGCCGGCGCTGATGGCCGGTAACGGAATGCTGCTCAAGCATGCGAGCAATGTCCCCGGATGTGCACTTGCAATCGCGGACGTGCTGCACCAAGCGGGTCTACCGAAGGCGCTGTTCCGCACTCTTCTTCTCAAGAGCAGCGATGTCGAAGGCTTGATCAAGGACAACAACATTGCCGCTGTCACCCTGACGGGCAGCGTCGCCGCCGGAAAGTCCGTTGCGACCGCGGCAGGATCAGTCATCAAGAAATGCGTGCTCGAGCTTGGCGGATCCGACGCCTACATCATTCTCGAGGATGTTGATGTCGAAGCGGCTGCGAAGGTCGCCGCAACGGCTCGAATGGTGAACGGCGGTCAGAGCTGCATTGCCGGCAAGCGCTTCATCGTGGTTCGGCCGGTCCTTGAGAGATTCGAGCAGGCACTCGTCCAGGCGATGCAGGCCTACCAGATGGATGATCCCGAAAAGGCGGGCACGAAGCTAGGGCCAATGCAGAGCGCCAAAGCGCGAGACGAGATCCACAAGCAGGTCGAAGAAAGCATCGCACGAGGCGCCCGGCTCCTGCTCGGCGGCAAGATCCCCGACCGTCCTGGCGCCTGGTATCCGGCGACCGTGCTTACGGACGTGCGGCAAGGTCAGCCCGCGCACGACGAGGAGGTTTTTGGTCCCGTTGCCGCCATCATTGCAGCAGCGGACGAACGTGACGCGATCAGGATCGCGAATGATAGTGAATTCGGACTTGGCTCCGGTGTCCTCACCGGCGATCTATCCCGTGGTCGGCGGATCGCGGCCGAGGAACTCGAAGCCGGCATGAGCTTCGTCAATGAGAATGTCCGTTCTGACCCGCGCACACCTTTTGGCGGGGTCAAACACTCAGGTTACGGCCGCGAATGCGGAGCCTTCGGCATACGCGAGTTCGTCAATATCAAGACCGTTCACGTCACACCCATGAAGGGCGGCCAAGCACCTGCCCGAATCGAGTAGGACTCAGTCCCTTTCGGCCTGATCCTGCTCGAGCGTTTTCGCATTGCCGTAGAAGCGAGTTCCGACAAGGCCGCTGACCAACGCCGCTGCTCGTCCACCGCGGGCGAGCAAATCCGGATCATAACGGAACTCGGCAATGGTGAGTGGCGGCAGGTTTGCAGCCTTGAGCTTGGCGTTGAACGAAGAAACTTCGCCCGCCTGGACTGCAGCCCACTGCTTTTCGACTTCCGAGAGCTCGCGGTCGAGCGCATCGATCCTCGCCAGCTGATAGGCGGTGGGTCGATCCTCCACAGAGTTAATCGCGCCGGAGATCTGGTCGACATGTTCGCGAAGCCGCTCTTCGCCCGTGATCGCGCCACCTTCCTTCGTGGCGACGATCTCCTTCCGAAGGGTATCGGCCTTGTCGGACAGCTGTGCAGCCGCGGCCTTGATGTCGGCCGGAGCCGATGTGCTGGCGGCAATGGAGCCCGCTTGCTGACGAACGCCGTTGATCTCGGCAACGACCTTGCTCATCCGCTGGAACAGAAGTTTGACACGCTCCGAGGCAGCAATCTGCGCCTGGCGATCCGCAAGCGTGAACGTCGCGCGCCGATCGAGGGAAATCGTCAGCGGTTCGCTGACGACCTGCCCCGCCTTCGTCAGACGAACTGTGTAGGTGCCTGGAAGGAAGCGTTCGCCCTGTGTCGAGGATCCCGCGAGTGAAGCCGCGGGAGGAACCAGTGGCGGCTTGGTACGCATCGGCCAGACGACACGATTGAGGCCGCGTCGCTTCGACGTCGGGAGCTCGTCTACGACCTTTCCGCTCGAGTCCAGAATCTCAAGCTTCATCCGGCCAATGACGTGGCGCGCTCTTTGGTAATAAGTGATCACGGCGCCGTCGGCCGGGTTCTCGCCTGCATAGCTCGCGTCGCCCTCGGCCCAGCCGCCGTTCCCTTCGATGCGCTGCTCGAGCGGTCTTGATGGGATCAGCGAGACCGTGCTTGCCAGGATTGGTGCGCTTAGGACTCGTAGCGGGCTGATATCATCGACGACCCAAATGCCTCGTCCGTGGGTTGCAAGGAGGAGGTCATCCTCGCGTTCCTGGAGCGCGATATCGCGGACCGCAACTCCGTCAGGAAAATTATTGGGCTTGAACTGCGCCCACGACTGACCGCCATTGAGCGAGACGTAGAGCCCGAACTCCGTCCCGAGGAAGAGGATGTTGGGGTTTAGTCGATCCTCTTTGATGACATGGGCATAGCCCCGGACACCAGTGGTCCCCGGCCCTACGAGCCGCTGCCACGTCCGCCCATAGTCACTCGTGCGGTAAAGGTAGGGCTGCATGTCGCCAAACGCATGGCGATCGTCGGTCACATACGCCACGGCGGGCTGGAACCGGCTTGCCTCGATCCAGCTGATCCAGTTGCCTCGGGGCATGCCGATGTTGGACGTGACATTGGTCCAGTTGCGGCCGCCGTCACGGGTCAGCTGGACGTTGCCGTCATCGGTGCCGACCCAGATCTGTCCGGCCGCACGGGGGCTTTCCGAAATCGAATAGATGGTCGTGTTCATTTCGGCTGATGAATTATCGACCGTGATTCCGCCCGACTGCTCCTGCCGCTGGCGGACCGGATCATTCGTTGTGAGATCGGGTGAGATGCGATCCCAGCTCACGCCGTGATCTCGGCTTCGGAACAGGAATTGCGAGCCGATATAGATCGTGCCCTTCTCATTGGGCGACAGCGCGATCGGCGTATTCCAGTTGTAGCGGAGTTTCTCCTTGTAGCCGGCCGTCGGTTGAATCAGGCGCTGCTGCAGCGTGCGGCGGTTAACCCGTCCGATGAAGCCGCCTTGGGCCTCGGCGTAGGCATAATCGGGATCCGACGGATCGGCGAATGCCCAGAAGCCGTCGCCGCCATAGAGATTCTCCCAACGATTATTGGTGATTCCACCTGGATATTCCTGATCGCCGACCCAGGAGCTGTTGTCCTGAAGACCGCCGTAGACCTGATACGGATCCTTGTTGTCGACGCTGACGTGGTAGAATTGGCTGACTGGAAGATTGTTTGCCTTCCACCATTTATTGCCGCCGTCGTAACTGT
>DATMHD010000073.1:0-2475 GCA_035555075.1 Sphingomicrobium sp.
CTCGATTCCCAATGGCCCGGCGAACTGCTGCTGGTGACCCAGAACGTCGATGACCTTCATGAGCGGGCCGGATCGAAGCGGCTGGTCCACATGCATGGCGAGCTTACCGGCGCCTGGTGCCTTGCCTGCGACCATCGCTACAGATGGAGCGGACCGATGGGCGAAGGTGCGTCCTGCCCCGGGTGCGGCGAACTTGGTCGCCTCCGTCCCGACATCGTCTGGTTTGGGGAAATGCCCTACGACATGGATCGCATCGACAATGCGCTTCGCAGCTGTGACCTGTTCGTTTCGATCGGCACTTCGGGCGCAGTCTATCCTGCTGCGGGATTTGTGCAGACGGCCCGGTACTGCGGAGCGGAAACGCTCGAAATCAACCTCGAACCGAGCCTTGCAAGCCACATGTTCGACCAGAGCCGCATTGGAAAGGCGGGCGAGCTCGTGCCTTCATGGGTGAGCGAGATGCTTCAATCGGCCCACTCGAGCCCGATCTCGCGATAAAGTCCCCGGTCCTCGTCCCAGCGGGGATTGACCTTCACATGCAGGAACAGGTGCACTGGCCGTCCCAGATGCACCGCGATTTCGGATCGAGCTGCAGCTCCGATCTCCTTCAGCCGGCGGCCACCCTTGCCGATGACGATCGCTTTCTGGCTGTCCCGTTCCACCAGGATCTGCTGGCGAATTGCGGTCGAGCCGTCGGGACGATCCTCCCATGTCTCGGTCTCCACCGCCGTTGCATAGGGCAGTTCCTGGTGCAGCTGATTGACGATCTGCTCGCGGGTGAGTTCGGCGGCGACCATGCGATCAGTGGCGTCCGAGACCTCGTCCTCGGGAAAAAGCCAGGGGCCATTGGGCATGGCCTCGGCAAGCGCGAGCTTCAGATCCTGGACCCCGTCACCTTGGGCTGCACTGATCATGAAGAGCTTGGCGGGGTTAAGCTCCGCCTGGAGGCGGGCTGAAAGCCCCAGCAATTCAGCCTTCTTCACGAGATCAATCTTGTTGAGTGTGATGAACAGGGGGTGCTGGCGCTCGGCAAGCGAGGCGATGATGGCCTGAAGCTGCGCATTCACTTTTGCAGACGCATCCACGACGAGGAGGATGAGGTCGGCATCCTGAGCTCCCGTCCAGGCGGCCGCGACCATTGCTCGATCCAGCCGGCGGCGGGGCTCGAAGATACCGGGCGTGTCGACGAGGAGGATCTGGGTTCCATCCTGGATCGCGATCCCCATGAGCCGCGCCCGGGTGGTCTGTGCCTTGGGGCTGACGATCGCGACCTTCTGGCCGACGAGCGCGTTCACCAGGGTCGATTTACCCGCGTTGGGTGCGCCGATCACCGCGACGAAGCCCGCGCGCGTTGAAATGTCCGTCATTGCAGCTTGGACAACAAGCTCGCTGCAGCAGAAGTTTCCGCTTCCTGCTTGCTTGCTCCTTCGGCGCTTGCTTCGCCGAGTTTCCCGACGCTGACCTTAACAGTGAACCTTGGCGCGTGATGGGCACCCGTTCTCGATACCACCTCGTAGAGCGGGGCCTTCACGCCCTTGGCCGCGGCAAGTTCCTGAAGGGCCGACTTTGGATGCTGCGGCGCTCGTCTCTGGCTCGCAAGATCGGGCTCCCAGAGGTTCAGGATGAAGGCTTTCGCAGCCTCGATGCCGCCATCGAGAAACAATGCTCCGATCAGCGCTTCAACGACGTCGCCGACGACATTCCCGCTTTGGCTTGCGCCGTCCTCGCGCGCCTGCTTGCCAAGGCGGAGCAGCGCCGGGACGCCGATCTCCCGACCGTTCTCGGCGCAGGTCTCACGGTCGACGAGCCCGTTGAAACGCTTCGAAAGATTCCCTTCCGGTTCGCTTGGATAGCGCCGGTAGAGAGCATCGGCGATGACCATCCCGAGGATTCGGTCGCCAAGAAACTCGAGCCGGTCGTAATTCGCATTGCCGGTGCTCGCATGCGTGAAGGCGAGCTCGAACAGGCCAAGGTCCTTCGCATCATGGCCGAGCTTGTCGCGGACGAAGGCGGAAATGTCCTCACTCATCCCTGGCGTCCGCTGTAGCCATTGCCAATCCGGTTGACGCGCAAGGCCGGGAACCAGGTCCACGGCTTGAACCAGGATGCGTTTCCGTTGGTCGACCAGAAGGTGAAAGCGGCTCGACCAATGAGATTTTCGAGCGGGACCATTCCTACTCCGCCCTCGAATTCTGCAAAGCGGCTGTCGAGGCTGTCATCCCGGTTGTCCCCCATCAGAAACACATGGCCGGCCGGAACCCGGCTTTCCCCAAATTCATCCGCGGCTCCCTGCTCGATCTGGTCGAGAATGGTGTAGCTTGGTCCGCCGGGGAGCGTTTCGAGATAGGCCCGGTAAAGACAATAGGATTGTCCGCGCACCTGCGCCACGTGCGGGCTCGCCGGTGGAACGACGCGGCAGGGACTGTTTGGGGTCAATGCGATCCTTGCGGGCGGCAAAGGCTGCCGCGGGACGAT
>DATMHD010000074.1:0-5525 GCA_035555075.1 Sphingomicrobium sp.
ACGGCAAGCAGCGCGACACAAAACCGCGCCATTGTGACGAAGGGCTTCACATGGGGCGCGATAGCTTCAACTTGCCTTCAGTCAACCGATGCTCGGGAGTTCCGGTTGGCCGGCGCATGCCGAGCGCTTTAGTGTTCCCCAGCGTCCTTCAGGAGCCTGGAGCACTCTTCGATCGCAAGCTCGAGGAGCCGGATGACCTCCTTGATCTTCTCCGCATCCGAGACGTCCCCGGGCACAAGCGGGATCGTGATTGCGGGCTCCTCATCAACGTCCACCAAATGCTTCAAGCCTCCTAAGGGGTCACGTCTGGTGCCTGAAGGGCATCCGTCGTCTGCCCGACTAAGAGCGCGGGGGGCTGGAGGTTATTATGGGTTTCCCACGGGCGGGCGGCCGCCATCGAATTTCCGTAGGAACAGCGGGCAGCCGGGCGGGCTAGGATGAGGCATCGGCCATCCCCCAGTCGGCCGATGTCGTGAGGACCCGTTCAACGCCTCGCGGGGAGAAGGCTCGTCAATCCACTCAGGCGAGCCTTTTTTCGCGCGTGGGCTTCAACCTTGAGGAAGGATTTTCGTGAAGCATGAGTCGCGCCGGAGCCTTGCCCATGATCCGGGCGTGCTTGCCGATGCAGAAGACATCCTCACCCGCTACCCCGACGTGACTTCCGATGAGCGCGCCCGCATCGGTCACTTCCTGTCGCGCGGCGCCCCGATCGATGTCGGCCTTCTTTCCTCGAACGCCGAACTCTGGCGCCGGGCAGAGCGCTTCAAGCGGGATCATCCCGAATATTTCAAGATCGGAAAGGGCGTTTACGCAGGATGGATAGCGGCAGTGATCGGCATCATCCTGGTACTTGTCCTCATCAAGGACATGGGCGTTCACTGACACTCCGGCCCAATCACGCGCGGCCGGCGAAAATGGCTTTGAGCTTCGCTTAGCGGATCGAGACCACTTCCACCTCAGCGGCCCCCGCAACGCGCTTCCATCCCCTGACGGCTGTCCAGGCGGGCAAACCTTTCTGTTTGGCGAGGGCAAGGCAGAAACGGTCACCAAGGGATAGTCCCGCCCCTGAGGTCCGTTTGCGAAGGTGGCCGGCTAAACGCGCGAGATCCTTGTCCGCCGGGATCAACTGTACTGGGAGAGGGTCGAGCATCGCGTCAATGTCGCCCTCATCCATGCCGGCGTGGGTGAAGTAGCTCACAACCTCAGCGTAATTGAACACGTTCATGCATGCACCGGCGATCGCGTCGGCGACTTTCCTGGCGCCAGGCTCCTCCCGCAGCATCGCTATTAGAGCGGATGCGTCGAGGACAAATTCCGTCACTCGCCGCTGTCCCCTTTTCGCTGGGACAGAAACCCGCTGACTGACACGTCCTTGCCGCCGTTGACGAAGCGCTTCGCTATAACCTGAGCATGGGCGACAGCCTGGGCGGCTGTCCGAAGCACGACGCCGTCCTCGGTTTCCTCGAGGAAGACAGCCCCACCCTCAACCAATCCCAGTCGTTTCCGCAGATCAGCAGGAAGGCTCATTCGGCCTTGCGGCGTAATATTGACCTGAATTGTCACTCCGCGCTCCAATGGATCTAGGCGCCATAATTAGTCTCGAGGTGGCTTTTAGGCAGCATTGACTGAAATGTGGCATATAGTCGATTTTTTGGCACGACAGGCGCCGGTGTGCCACAGCGAGTCTCTGTGCGATAACGTCGGTAGCGCTCGCTGCACGCCGGTGCTGTCACAATCCCACTGCGGCGCAATGACCTGGTCCCCGTCTTGAGGAAGGCCAGATCGCCGCCCAACCCGGTAATGTTTTGGCGGAGCGGAAACGGTCTCGGAAACACTTCCGCTTGGGTCAGAGCCGGTGATTGGTCGCAGTCGCGCTAATGTCCGAATTGGCGAAATTGAGGCCAATGCGGGCTAATCTCCTGTGGATTGCTGTTCGACGTCCGTAGTCGGCCACGAGGATGTTGAATATTGCTGCGGGCCGGCGGTCTCAGTTGCCCCTGGGCCGCCCGAAGAAGCGCTGGCGCCTTCGGCACCGCAGACGACGGCGCTTCTTCGTCTCGCACGCGAGCATCGTCCGCGCTCGCGCCCTCTTCATCAAGGTCAAACCGCGGTTCCGGAGGCACATCATCGCGCACGCAGCCACAAAGGAAAGCGGCGCGCCCGCAAATACGCGGTCGCTTCTCATGTGGTCATAGCCCCGCTCGCACGGCAGAAATCGAGGTTCATGACGCTCCTCGTGACGAACGCAGCCATGTCCCCATCGATGATGAGTGTTGCATCACCGGTCGCGTATCGCTCGCCGATGGACGATGAACGTCTCGGAAGCTCGTGGCGGACGCCCGAATAGATCACGATCGCCGATCGATCGTCCCGCTCGACAGTGAACGACTGTCCGCCCGCACAGCGGAACAGCGTCACGCTTCCTTGGGCCTGCGCCGCCCGCGTCGAGCATCCAGATGAAAGGACGAGGATCAGGACCAGTTGAACGAGGCGGTCGCGCGAGATCCTCATCACTGGATGATCACCAATGCCACTGCAGCGAAAGCTATCCCTGCAAGGATCGCGAACCCGACAAGGACCGGATCGCCTTTGCTTTCATGGTCGAGGAATGAGGTCTGGCGACGACCGCATCGACCGGGCGTCTTGAAAGCGATGAGCCCGGCAAGATCGAAATAACTCGCCTTCTGAAGCACTGCCCGGACGAGCGAACGGTCATCATCGCTAAGATCGGGGTAGCCCTTGAGGAAATCGCCGATCCGGTCGCGGCCATTGGAGAGCTTTGCTGGCATCCGGCGCGACTGTGCCGCGCTGCGCGTCCTCCCGGTTACTACGGGATTTCAACACCTTCCCTAGATTGTCAGCCGATAGCCGACGCTTGGCTCCGAAAGGATGAGGCGAGGCTCTGAAGGGTCCTCCTCGAGCTTCTGGCGGAGCATCGCGACATAGCCCCTGAGATATTGCTGATCGATCGCGGGATTGCCCCATCCGGCGATCAGAAGCCGCCGGTGGGTGACGACCTGCCCCGCATGGGTCATGAGCTCGCGAAGAAGGCTGAACTCCTTGGGCGAGAGCTTGATCTCGGCGCCGTCCAGCGAGACCTCGCGCTGGTCCACGTCGAGAAGAAGCGTTCCCACCTGGAGCATCTTTGGCGAGCCGAGCTGATCCTTCAGGCGCCGCTCCGCGGCACGGATCCGGGCCCTAAGCTCGTCCACGCGGAAGGGCTTGTCGACATAATCGTCCGCGCCCGCATCCAGCGCCGCGACCTTCTCGGCTTCCTGGTGGCGCGCGGAGAGGATGATCACCGCGACCGGATCCTTGTTGCGGAGCGCTGCAATGATATCCTTCCCGTCGGCGTCCGGAAGGCCAAGATCGAGAAGGACGACGTCGATGACTTCCTTGTCCGAGCAGCTGAGCGCTGCAGCTGCGCTGTCGGCTTCAAGGACGGTCCAGCCGTCGGCACGGAGGACCGGGCTCAGCGCGCGCGCGATTGCAGGCTCGTCATCGACGAGGAGGAGCTTCTTCATGCGCTCGTGCCCACCAGCGGCAATCTCACCTCGATCCTTGCGCCCCGCATCGGCTCGTGCGCACTTCCGGCCTCGATCGTGCCGCCAAAGAGCTCGGTGAAACCCTTGGCGATCGAAAGGCCAAGGCCCGACCCGGAGCTTCGTCGGCCCTCGACAGAGACCTGATGGAACCGCTCGAAGACACGTTCGCGCTCGCCTTTCGGTATCCCGCTCCCATCATCCTCGACCGCAACGACGAGCTGGTCATCGTGGATGTGCGCGCCGACACGAACCCTTGTGCCCGCTGGCGTATGAGAGACGGCATTCTCAAGGATGTTCAGGAACAGCTGCTCGAGGAGGGATTCGTCCGCGCGGACTGGGGCGGCCGCGGCACTGAACTCACGATGGATCGGATGAGCGGCCACCCGCCGTACCCGCGCCAGCGTTCCTCCAAGCACTTCGATCGCATCGACCGAAGGCATTGCCTCCAGGTCGAGCCCCCCTTCGATCCTCCCGAGGTTGAGGAGGTTCCCGGTGAACCGGTCGAGCCTTGAACATTGGTCCTGGATGGTGGTCAGAAGGTCCCGCGTCGTTTCCTCGTCGAGCTTTGCGCCAAGCTCGATGAGGCTGCCGGCCGAGGCGGAGATCGCTGCAAGCGGCGTTCGCAAGTCATGCGAGACCGAGGAGAGCAACGCCGTCTTGAACTGCTCGGACCGGCGAAGAAGATCGGCCTGGTTCAGCTGCTCGGCAAGCTCGCAGCGCTGGATCGCAAGCGTGATCAGCGGAAGGAAGACACGGACGTCGTCGGACGACCGCTCCGCATCCTGTTCGACGACGAGCACTCCAAGCCGGCGCTCCACGGTCTTGAGGATATGCGCGGTGAAGTTGCCGCAGGTGAGGCTCGGAAGACGGCTGAACCAGCAGTCTTCTGCAGCTTCCCGTCCGGACGGCGATCCCGAAGGGGAAATGAGGTCCCCTCCCCTTTCGATGAACAGCCAGACGGTTGCCTCGCCGCCCGCAAGATAGGCGCGCGCCGTCGCTTCGACTTCGATCACCCTCACAGCGCTCTGGAGGTCCTCGCTGAACCTTAGCAGTTCAGCGACCCTGGAAGTCGCGGTCTCTGCTGCGACGGCGCGGTCACGAAGCCGCCCTGCAAGAACTCCGGAGCCGACCGCGCTCAACGTCAGCGCAATCATCGGCACAAGATCGTCGGCGGTCGAATAAGTGAAGGTCCAGGTCGGATCGGTGAAGACGAGGTTGAACGTCAGCGAGGCCGCAAAGCCCGCAAACACACCTGCCCTCGCACCAAGGAGCGCGCCGACGCCCATGACGCCGAAGACCGCAACCAGCGCTGCGGTGATGGGACGTCCGTTCGCGTGCGCCGCGTTGGTGAGCGCAAGGGCGAGAAGGCCGACAGCGAAGCCAAGTCCATGGGTCCATCTAAGACCACCCCGAAAAGGACGGCCGATCAATCGGGCAAGCGAACCTGTGAGTGTGGAAGCGCCATTCCTCTTCGCGAGCGAAGCTTCATTCATCTTCAGCTGCGCGATCGCTTGACGTTGGTCGCAGCGCCACGAGCCGCATTCCTCATTCTCATGCTTATATCCGGGTCCCGATGAAGGAGCGCTGTCGAGGTTCCGCCAACTCGAAAGGTTGGGCCGATCGTGCCAGGAAGATACGCGCCCCGGCGAGGACCCGTTAGTATGAAAATCCTATGAGTCCAAAGGGCAGTGCGCTGCGGGCCGCTTCGGCTTGGCACCCCCGCCCGTTGGAAATCCATATTATCGACCGTTTTCGGGCACGTCTAAGCCTCCCCCCGGTCAGAACGTCGGCGCAATGACCCATCGGGTCCGTTCGCGTCCGCGAGATTGGAGGAGAAGCATTGATGCTAAGGATTGGGGTAATTCTCGTGGCGGGCCTTGCCGTCTCGGCCTGCGCGACGCGCGGAGCACCAGCTGTTCAGACCTGCGCCGACGGTTCCACCGTTCCGGTCAGCTACCCCTGCCCGCCCCCGCCACCGCC
>DATMHD010000075.1:0-3143 GCA_035555075.1 Sphingomicrobium sp.
ACCGCAGCTTCCTGTCGGTCATCTCGGGCGGGTTCGGAGCGGTCGCCAGCAGCGGGGACGCGGCCGCCATCGACCGCTTCCCGCACAGGACGGTGCGGGCTTTTTCAACGTCGAGAACGGGCATTCCGTAGATTGGCGAGCTCTTGTCGGTCCGCGCGGCCGGGTTGGTGACGTCATTCGCGCCGATGACGAATGCGACGTCCGTCTGGGCAAACTCGCTGTTGATGTCCTCGAGCTCGAACACTTCATCGTAGGGCACGTTGGCTTCCGCAAGGAGCACATTCATGTGCCCGGGCATGCGCCCTGCAACGGGGTGGATTGCGTATTTCACGCGGACGCCCTTCGATTTCAAAAGGTCCGCCATCTCCCGAAGCGCATGCTGGGCCTGGCTGACAGCCATGCCGTAGCCCGGCACAATGATCACCTGGTCGGCCTGGCCCATCAGGAAGGCAGCATCTTCGGCAGAGCCGCGCTTGTAGGGCCGGTCGATTGCCGCAGCGGCAGAGCCCGAAGCTTCAGCGCCTCCGAAACCACCGGCGATGACCGAAATGAAACTGCGGTTCATTGCCCGGCACATGATGTAGCTGAGGATCGCGCCGGAGCTTCCGACCAGCGCGCCGGTGATGATCATCGCGCTGTTGTGGAGCGTGAAGCCCATCGCAGCAGCAGCCCATCCCGAATAGCTGTTCAGCATCGAGATCACGACCGGCATGTCGGCGCCGCCGATTGGGATGATGAGGAGAAAGCCGATCGCGAAGCTGAGCGCCGCAATCGAAGCGAAAACCCACGAGGACTGGTCCTGCGTGAAATAGGCGATCAGAGCCAGGATCGCCGTAAGGGTCCCCAAGTTGATGATGTGCCTCAAAGGAAGCAGGATCGGCTTGCCCGACATGTTCCCGTTGAGCTTCAGGAAGGCGATGACCGAGCCTGAAAAAGTGATTGCGCCGATCGCCACTCCAAGACCCATCTCGACCCGACTGCCCGGGAGGATGCTGATGATGGAGGGGCTTGCGATCGGAGTGATCCTCACCGCGATCCCGAACGCCTCGGGGTTGAGATAGGCCGCGGCACCGACGAGCACTGCAGCCATGCCGACGAGGCTGTGAAAGGCAGCGACGAGCTGCGGCATTGCAGTCATCTGGATCTTGCGCGCCGTGACGAGGCCGATTCCGCCCCCCAGCACCATGGCCGCGATGATTTCCGCGATCGATGCCAGTTCGTGCGTTGCAAGGGTGGTGACGACCGCAATCCCCATGCCCAGGATGCCGGTGAGATTGCCGCGTCGGCTGCTTTCGGGGCTGGAAAGCCCGCGCAACGCCAGGATGAAGCAGACACCGGCGACGAGGTAGGCGAGCAGCACCCAGGCGGGCTGCGCTGGCGCTGCGGCCTCAGCCATCCTTGCGCTCCCGCTTCTTGTACATCGAGAGCATGCGCTGAGTGACTGCAAAACCGCCGAAGATGTTCACGCTGGCAAGCGCGACGGCCGTGAGGCCAAGCCATTTTGATCCAGGAACGCCCGCTGCCGCAGCAGCGATCAGGGCCCCGACGACAATCACCGACGAAATCGCGTTGGTGACGCTCATCAGCGGCGTGTGTAGCGCCGGGGTCACCGACCAGACGACGTAGTAGCCGACAAAGCAGGCGAGTACGAAGATCGACAGGATCGAAATGAAGTCCATGACCCCTCCGCGAAAAGTGCGCGGGAGCGTTGTGGCCGGTCGTTCAAAAACTGTCGAGTGCCCGCCGCGAACGGCTGTTAATTATGACGCGGTTATCAATTTCCTAACCTTTACGCGCGCATACGTGCGACAGCTTTGGGAAGGAACACGCGCAGGTGTCGAAGCGCGCCGATCAGCCGCTGGAAAAAAAGCCCTGGAAGCTGCTGCTTTGGACGGCAGTGGCCGGCCTCATCTTTGGACTAATCGGCTTCGGCGAGATCGCCGAAGATTATCTCAGGACAGTCCGCAACACCCTCCATCCCCACGAGGCGAGCGGTCAGCTTGTCGTCGTCAAGATCGACGATGCATCGCTCCGGGAATATGGGAACTGGCCCTGGCCGCGCCGCCTTCACGGGCAATTGGTCGACCGTCTGACAGCCGCCGGCGCTCACCGCATCTTCTTCGACATCCTGTTCGACTATTCGGGGGAAGCGTCGAACGACCGCCTGTTTGCGGATGCCATCAGGAGGTCCGGGAAGGTCACTCTTGGAACGCGCTTCAAGGTGGGCTCGCAGGACGGCGGCCAGGTGATCACGGCGCGCCCGATCGCGCCGCTTGCGAGATACGCGCAACTTGCGACCATCAGCTTGCGGTACAATTACCAGAACGCTGTCTGGCAACTGCCCTATGCAGTCCGCAAGGGCGCGGACACGATGCCTTCGTTCGCGGCAGCTCTTGCCGATCAAAAGGGAAAGATCGGGAGCAGTTTCAACGTCGACTATTCGACAAAGGTGAACTCGATTCCGACAATCTCCGCCGGGGACATCCTCAGCGGGCGAGTTCCTGCAGCGAAGATCGCGGGCAAGGACGTGATCGTCGGGACCGATTCGGACCTTATTGGCGACCGCTATTTCATCCCGGGCTATGGCCGCGGCGGGGGCGTCTACGTTCACGCCCTTGGTGCTGAGACACTAAGGTATGGAAAGCCGGTTCGCATCGGTTGGCTCCCCGGCTTCCTGATCGCCTTTGCAGCAGGTGCCGCGGCCGTTCTTCGCAAGCGCTTTGCCGAGCGTGTAGGCCTCTTCACGACGGCAGCTGCAACCCTGGTCGTCGTACCGGTCTTCCTGGAAGCGCGGCTCATCTTTGCCGACGTGACACCTGGCATCTTCGTGCTGCTCGTCATGTGGGCCGCGCTTGCCTGGCAGCGGTACCGGACGCGCGGGCTCGTCAATCCGGTCACCAACCTTCCCAATCTCAATGCGCTGAGGGCCAACCGCGAAGGCCGGCAGCAAGCCCTCGTTGCCGTCAGGGTCCTCAATTACGAGGAGATCGTCGCCGCATTGCCGCCGAACAGCGAGTCCAAGCTCGTCGACCAGATCGTGTCGAGGCTGAAGGTCGGCGCGCCCAAGCGAGTGCTCTACCAGGGCGACGGCGGGATTTTCGGCTGGTTTGAGGACACCGGCCAGCCCATCGGCAACCATCTCG
>DATMHD010000076.1:0-2135 GCA_035555075.1 Sphingomicrobium sp.
GCCCAAGCGCGACAGCGAGGGCAAGACCTACAAGGATGCGAGCGGCTTCACCGCCAAGGATACCGAGTGGCACCGCGTGACCTGCTTCAACGGCCTCGGCCGGGTGATCGACCAGCACGCGAGCAAGGGCATGCTCGTTTCCGTCAGTGGCAGGCTCCACAACAGCAAGTGGACCGACAGCGAGGGCATCGAACGCTACGGCTATGAGGTCATCGCCGACGACGTCCAGTTCCTGAACCGTCCGCGCCAGGCCGATGCGTCCGGTGATCAGGAAGAGATCGACGACTAGCGTCTTCCTGAGGCGCTTCGCAGGCCCGGCGGCTTCGGTCGCCGGGCTTTTTTTTGTGACTGTCTCGGAGGCGGTGGGGAGGGGCCTTGTCTCGAACAGGCCCCAGTGTGGCGGACGGCGAAGCGGCTCTCAAGGATGCGCGGTCCCCCCAATTTGCTTTGCAAATCGGCTCCCCCACGCCCCGCTTCGCGGCGCCTTCGGCGTCCCTGACAGCCGCTCCGCCGTCCGCTCCTGAAGCGCCGTCTTCGATCGGGAAGACAGACAAAGGAGACGGTCATGACGACGATTTCTGCGATGGGAAACGGCGGCTGCGAGGCGATCGTGGACGCGCTTCGGGCGGAGTTCGGAGCCATTATGGTGGAGCGAATTCTGGAGGCTGAAGCGGCCGAATTTCTCTGGGATGCGCGCGTGAAGGAACGCTATCTCGGTCAGCATTTCGATGTCGGACTCAGCATCGACGAGGATGAGATTGAGCTCGCGCGGATCGCGATTCTGAGCTTGCTTGGCGGTCGCTGGCACGTGGGTTCATGCCTCGTCGATGGTGACGGAAGGCCAGTCGACCTGCTCTGGAAAAGGAGTTTCGACGACCTGGACGAAGCGGAAGCGGCGTTCGATCGCGCTGCCTGAACGGCCGTCATGCGATCATTTGAAGGGGGGCGGCGCGGAAGCGTCGCTCCCTTTTTTTATGAGCCAGGTTGGTGGGCAGGGATCCCAGCGAGGTGGTCGGGCGGACCGAAGTGAGGACGGAGGCAGGGGAGGGCAAGATAAAGCGGAAATCGGCTCGTCGCAGATTTCGCGCTATGTATCTGTCTGCACATCGTTTTTCCAGGAGATGGTCTGTCTCCGTACTGGCGCTGCCGAGAGACTGAGCGGCGTTTTCGACGCAGCAAACGGCAGATTGCCGACGTTCGTTCGAGAGACACTTTAGCCGTCCGGTCGGCAAGCGCATATCCTCGTCGATGGCGAAGGACGAAGACCAGTTCGAACTTAAATTCGGCCGGATGCGGAGCAGGACGGCCGGGCTCCGCCGGGCGCGATCGCTGCAGTCCCAATTGATCGGCAAAATTGGTCGGGCGGGCTGCGACTGGCGTTCATTTTCATCGGCGCCGACGCGCCCGTCGGGTCGGTTCAATTCTCGCGGCCGGGGTTGTCAGTTTTTGAGCGCTGTTCCGACGCCGTCCGGGTGGTCGGTCGACCGGACCTTGGGGATGCGGGTCCGAGCCCGTCGGGTGATGGTCAAGGCCCGCGTCGTGAAACTGGCGGGCGAAAAGGCTGCGGGCGCAACTGCGGCGCATCTACGCTATCTGCAGCGCGACGGGGTGACCCGTGAAGGCGAGCAGGGGCGCTTCTACTCGACCTTCAGCGACGATGTTGACGGCAAGGCATTCTTGGAGCGCGGTGCGGGTGATCGGCACCAGTTTCGCTTCATCGTCTCGCCCGAGGACGGCGCGTCGTTCAACACGCTGAAGTCCTTCACGCGCGAGCTGATGGCGAAGATGGAGCAGGACCTCGGGACGACCCTCGACTGGGGCGCGGTCGATCATTTCGACACCGGACACCCGCACACGCACCTGCTCGTACGCGGGGCGACCGAGGATGGGAAAGTGCTCAACATCGCCGGCGATTATATCGCCCGTGGGATTCGCTGCCGCGCATCGGAGATCATGACCCGATGGCTCGGACCGCAAAGCGAGCTCGAGGTGCGCGAGCAGCTCAGCCAAGAGATCGGGGCCGAGCGTCTGACCAAGCTCGACCGTGACCTCCTAGCCCGAGCGGATGATCACGTGGTCGATCTGCGGCAACCCGCTCACTGGGACGGCGACGGTTCCTATCAGCAGCTTCTCGT
>DATMHD010000077.1:0-6897 GCA_035555075.1 Sphingomicrobium sp.
ACCGTCCCGAATTCGTCTGGGTTAGGATCTCCGTCGATGAGCAGACCCCCGTGCTCCAGGGCACGAGCGCCCAGATTCACGGCGTCGGCTTCACCGGCGTCAGTGAAATCCAGCTGCAGGGAGCCGAGCGTGGCCGCCCGCCGATCGAGCAGGTCGGGCCGCAGGGTTGTCCGGTCATTCCGGCGACCTCCGGCGGCATCAGCGCGCTACTCAACAGTGCGCCCGAGCTGATTGACCGCATCCAGCGGCTGACGGAGCGCCTCACCGAGCTGCTCAATGACAAGAACCAGAATTCGATCTCGGACATCCTCGAGAATATCGACGCGACGACCCGGCAGCTCCGGGCCCACGCGCCTGAGATGGGACAGACCATCGCCGAGATCAAAATCGCGTCGCACAATGCAGGTGTTGCAGCGAACAATGTCGCTATGCTTTCGAACAACGCCAACCGGCTGGTGAACGAGCAGGGACGCCCCGCGGTCGAGAACCTCAACAAGGCCATTACCTCGGTCCAGCAGACCGCCGACAACCTCAATGCGATGATTGGCGACGCGCGGCCCGGCGTTCAGAACTTCAGCAAGTCGACACTGCCCGAGGCGAACAAGCTGGTCCATGACCTTCGGGATCTCACGCAATCGCTCGAGGCCGTCTCGAACCGCATCAACCAGCAGGGGATCGGCGGCGCTCTGGGGCCGGAGAAGCTGCCCGACTACAAGCCAGGGAAACGCAAATGAGGCTGTTGGTAAAGACGAGTGCCGCGATCCTGATTGCTGCGGCCCTCGGCGGCTGTTCGCTCGGCGGCATGCTTGGCGGCGGCAAGGCACCGACCAACCTCGTGACGCTGACACCGGAGGCCGCGGAGCCTGCACAGATCGCGCGAACTGCTGCTGCGGGCCAGGCGGTCACTGTCACGACGCCGAGCGTGGCACGGGAACTGAGCACTGTCCGGGTCCCGGTCCACGTGTCGCCGACCGACGTTCAATATGTCGCGAACCTCCAGCTCGTCGATACTCCCGCGCGGCTCTTCGCAAGCCTCCTTTCCGAGACAATCAGACGAAACACCAATCGGGTGGTCCTTGATCCTGCCCAGACGACGCTCGATCCAGGCGTTACGGTCACCGGCATCCTTCAGCGCTTCGGCTACGATGCTGCAACGGGACAGGTGGTCGTCACCTATGACGCCTCGCTTTCGACCGCCGGCGGCAACCGCGTGGAGACCCGCCGCTTCAGTGCTACCGCGCCGGCCGATGGTACCGCGGGATCCGTCGGTCCTGCGCTCAACCGCGCTTCCAACCAGGTCGCAGGCGAAGTCGCGTCCTGGGTTGGAAGTACTCGCGCTTAGGCAAATCGCGACGCTCGCTCGCTAGGCGAGCGACTTGGTCACCTGCTCGTAGACGTCCTTCGAAAGACCCGGGCTCGCGGCTATGCGCTCCAGCGCCTCGCGCATCATCGCGGCGCGCTTTGGCTCGAACCTCTTCCACCGTCCAAACGGGGGCACCAGCCGTGCCGCGACCTGCGGGTTGAGCTTGTCGGCGGCGATGATCATGTCCGCAAGGAAGGCGTAGCCCCGCCCGTCGGCCCGGTGGAACGCAAAGTGATTTGCCCCAAAGGTGCCGGCAAGCGCCCGCAGGCGATTGGGATTGGTGATGACGAAGTCGGGGTGCGCCGCAAGCTTCATCACCTGGTCCACCGTGTCATCGCGCTGGGAAGCAGCCTGGAGCGCAAACCATTTGTCGAGAACGAGCGGATCGTCACGGAAGCGCTCGTAAAAGGCATCGAGCGCTTGGGGCCGCTCGGGCGCGTCGAGCGAAACCATGACCCCAAGGGCGCCCTGGCGGTCGGTCATGTTGTCGGCAGCATCGAATTGCGACTTGGCGAGAGCTGCAGCCTGCGGCTCGTCGGCTGCTGCAATGAGGCCCAACGAAACGGTGCGCAGGCGCCGGATCCCCTTCGCGCTCGGGGAAAGATCATCGCCCTCGGCGCCGCCGATGCGGTGCGCGCCCTGAAGATCGCCCATGAGCGCTTGGCCGATCTCAGTCCTCAGCCGATCGCGCGACCGATGGATTGCATCGGGGTCAACCACGTCCATGCGGTCGGCAATGAGGCTCTCGCTTGGGAGGAGGATGGCCTCGGCCTTGAACGCCGGGTCGAGCGCGTTGGACTGGAGCGTTGCCCGGATGGCCCGCACCACCGGCTCGCTGTCGAAGGGTTCGCCACGGGCGCCCGCAAGGAGCGCGGCCATCATCAGCTCCTGCATCGCCTCATAGCGCGCGAAGGGATCGGTGTCGGTCTGCGCAAGCTGTTCCAATTCGTGGGGCTGCCGCTCCGCACTGAGGAGCACGGGTGCCGAGAAATCACGGTTGATCGACAGCAAGGGCGTTTCGGCCACATTCTCGAACGTCACGCTCTTCCTCGCGCCCTCGAGGACAATCAGCTCCTCGGGGCAGATTTCGGCGCCGCTCTCCTTTCCAAGGAGCGCCGTCTTCAACGGGATCGGCATCGGCTCCTTGACGGCCTGTCCGGGCGTCGGCTCCTCGTGCTGCTCGAGGTGGAGGGTCGCGCGCTTTGCCGACGCATCGTGCTCCAGCCGCGCCTTCACTCTTGGGGTTCCGGCCTGGCTGTACCAGATCTTGAAGGGTGTGAGGTCGACGCCGCTTGCGTCCTCAAGCGCCTTTACGAAGTCATCGCAGGTCGCAGCTTCGCCATCGTGGCGCTCGAAATAGAGGTCCGTCCCGGCACGGAATTTTTCAGGGCCAAGCACGGTTGCGAGCATCCGGATGACTTCGGCGCCCTTGTTGTAGACGGTCGCCGTGTAGAAGTTCGAGATCTCGATGTAGCTGTCGGGCCGGACCGGATGCGCAAGCGGTCCCTGATCCTCCGGGAACTGCACTGCGCGAAGGACGCGGACGTCCTCGATGCGCTTGACTGCGGGGCTTCCGATATCCGCCGAGAAGCTCTGGTCGCGGAACACCGTGAAGCCTTCCTTGAGGCTCAGCTGGAACCAGTCGCGGCAGGTGACGCGGTCGCCCGACCAATTGTGGAAATATTCGTGCGCGACGACGCGCGCGATATTGTCGAAATCGCCGTCGGTCGCGGTCTCCTGGTCGGCAAGGACGTAGGCCGAGTTGAAGATATTGAGGCTCTTGTTCTCCATCGCGCCCATGTTGAAGTCCGACACGGCGACGATGTTGAAGAGATCAAGATCATACTCGCGGCCATAGACCTTCTCGTCCCAGGCCATCGCGAGCTTCAGGCTGTCCATGGCGTGGCTGGTCTTGGGCAGGTCCGCCTCCCGCACCCAGATGAAGAGATCGACCTTGCGTCCGCTCATCGTCGTGAAGCTGTCCCGGTTCGCCTTGAGGTCGCCCGCGACGAGCGCAAAGAGATAGCAGGGCTTGGGGAAGGGGTCCTCCCACTCCGCCCAGTGGCGCCCCTCCAATGCCTCGCCCTTCGCGACATTGTTTCCGTTCGAAAGGAGAATCGGGAACGCGTGTCGATCACCTTCCATCCTCACCTTGTATTTCGAAAGGACGTCGGGTCGGTCGGGGAAGAAGGTGATCCTGCGGAACCCCTGCGCTTCGCATTGGGTGCAGAGCATGCCGTTCGAGGCATAAAGCCCCATGAGCTTCGTATTGGCCTCGGGATGGATGATGACTTGCGTCTCGACCGTCGCGCGATTGCCCGCGATCTCGACGACGAGGGCAGGGCCGTCCATCCGGTATTGAGCGGGTTCGCCATCGACGCTGACGGAAACGAGCTCGAGCCCGTCGCCGTCCAGCCGAAGGGGCCGTTCATGGTCGCCGTTCCGCTCCACTTCCAGGGTTGCGCTTACCCTCGTGGTCTCAAGGCCGAGGTCGAACTCGAGCCGGATCTCGGACACCAGCCAGTCGGGAGGCCGATAGTCCTCACGGCGGATGGTCATGTGGGTGGGCGAGAGGGGCGCTTCAGGCACGGTGTCGGTGCCGGAAATTGTCGTTGTTCGGACGTCGGCCATAGGCTGGGGGACCTAGGCGGGATTGGCATAGCGGACAAGCGGGCCCCAAGGATGACTCGTGCATCAAACAGGCGTAGTCGGGCGGAGCGCCGCTGAACCCGAGGCGCGAGCGAAGCGTTCTAATCGTCATTCAAACCCGTCCCAGCGAGGAGAAGGCCATGAGCGGCTTCGAGGATATCCGCGAACATATGGAAGTCATCGGGGCCGATGGCGTTCACATCGGAACCGTCGATCGGGTCGAGGACAACCGGATCAAGCTCGTCCGGGCCGACAGCGGCGTCGGCCATGAAGAGCACCATCATTTCATCCCGCGCGGCCTCGTAGCCGACGTCGAGGGGGACAAGGTGCGTCTCAGCGCCCGCGGCGACGTCGTCGCCGACCTCTTTGAGCAGGAACAAAGCGGTAATCCGATCGGCTGAGCTTCGCTGCTGGATTCATGCCGGACTTGATCCGGCATCCGCCTTGCTCTTCAAGTAAGCCCAGGGACCCCGGCTGCTAAGAAAACCGGGGCCATGGAGGGCGGGGAAATGCAGAAGATCTGGATCGTCATGGGCCTTGCAGGTGTGCTTGGCGCGTGCGGGCAAGCGAGGGACAATCAAGCATCCAACCAGGCTTCGGCGAGCGCCGCCGCCCCCAAGAAGGAGCGGCCGGCTTATTGCTTCTTCAAGGACAGCGAGACCAAGGAGTGGGCCGCCTCGCGTGACAAGGACGGCAATGTCGTCATCAAGGGGAAGGCCTACCGCGAGGATTCGCGCTATCAGGCGCAGATCGGGAAGACGGATGTTTCGGGATCGAGCGCGACGGTCTGGCCGACCATTGCTCCAAACATGACGGCTTATGGCGCTCCCAATGATTGGTGGGACGTCAAACAGACAATCCCCAACAGCAGCAATGTTACCGAGGTCAGCGTCCGCTGCGGCGAGAAGACGCTCGCCGAGCTCAAAATCCCTCCAAAAGGCTGACCGACGCAGCCCCGCCCCGTCTCGGCGAAAGCGGAATCCGACGTTGCCTTAAGCTTATTGCAAAGAAGCGATGCGAGGCGCAGCTAGCCCGTGTGAAGGAAAAGGAGCAACTCGCGAGTCCTTTGCCCGGGAGCAGCTGGACCCGAGCCGATGCCTATCTTGGAGCCATGGCTAGGAAGCGCAGCTTCCGCAGACGGCAGGCGACCCGCGTCCGGACACAGCCCGAGCGGCCTCGGCTGCTCCTTTCGACCGTTCCCTTCCTTGCGCTCATCGGACTTCTCGCAATTCTTGCGGTAGCGATCATGATCATTGCGTTCCCCGGGACGCAGCCCCTCCAGAGCGGACAGGCTGCACAGAAAGAGCAAGGCGTCGCGTCGCGCGGCTGGTTCCAGGAAGCCCAGAAGGAAATGCACCGCTAACGACCGGCTTGCCTGCATTGCACCGCCGGTTGCATGACGGAGGAAATGACCGCTCCTGCCGTCCCGCACTTCTATCAGGCACTCCTCGTGCTCGACTATTTCGGGATCGCGGTCTTCGCGATTTCGGGAGCGCTGGTCGCCGCCGAGCGGCGGTTCGATTTCGTGACGTTCGTCTTCTTCGCTGCAGTGACGGGCGTTGGGGGCGGCACGCTTCGTGACCTTCTGATCGGTGCTCCGGTCTTCTGGATCCGCAACAACGGAACGCTCCTCATCTGCATCGGTGCTGCAATTGCCGTGTGGTTCTTCAGCACCCGCTGGACGGCCAAGAGGGCGCTCGACTGGTTCGATGCCGCCGGGCTTGCCGCCTATTCGACATTCGGGTCGGCGAAAGCCATCGGTTATGGAGTGGCGCCGGTGCCGGCCTTTGCAATGGGCGTTCTCACGGCCTGCTTCGGCGGGATCGTGCGCGACATGCTCGCAGGCCAACCCTCGATCCTGATGCGGAACGAACTTTACGTGACTGCAGCCGCCCTTGCCGCCGGTCTGTTCGTTGGCCTGACATTAGCGGGCGTCCCGTTGTGGATTGCTGCCGGTCCCGCGGCCCGTGCCGGCTTCGTCCTTCGAGGACTTGCGATCGCGCGCGGCTGGAAGCTTCCTGCCTTTCGGGATTGATGCACTGCAGCATCGGCTGCAAGACTTCAGCGGATGGACTCAGACTTCTACCGCATCCAGCGTCTCCCGCCCTACGTCTTTGCGGAAGTGAACGCGATGAAGGCGGCCGCTCGCGCAAGGAACGAGGACATCGTCGATCTTGGCATGGGAAATCCGGATCGGCCGCCCCCCACCCATGTGATCGACAAACTCGCCGAGGTCGCAAGGACGCCGCACGCCCATGGCTATTCGGCGAGCCGGGGCATCCTGGGCCTTCGAAAGGCCCAGGCCGCTTATTACCATCGCCGCTTCGGCGTCGCCGTTGATCCCGACAGCGAGGTCATCGTCACTCTCGGGTCAAAGGAAGGCCTCGCCAACCTTGCCCAGGCGATCACTGCTCCTGGCGATGTCGTCCTTGCGCCCAATCCCTCCTATCCGATCCACACCTTCGGCTTCATCATCGCCGGCGCGGCGATCCGCTCGATCCCTGCAGCGCCGGGGGAAGAATTCTTTGAGCGGCTCACCAACGCGGTCCGTTACACCGTCCCCCGGCCAAAGGTTCTGGTGGTCGGCTATCCCTCAAACCCCACCGCATATGTCGCGGACCTTCGATTCTACGAACGCCTCGTGGCCTTCGCGCGGGAGCATGGTCTCATCGTCATTTCGGACCTCGCCTATGCCGAGATCTATTTCGGCGAGACTCCGACGCCTTCCATTCTCCAGGTCGAGGGAGCGAAGGAGGTTGCCGTCGAGTTCACCTCGATGTCGAAGACCTATTCGATGCCTGGCTGGCGCATCGGGTTCGCGGTCGGCAACGAACGCATCATCGCGGCGCTCGCACGGGTGAAGTCGTATCTCGACTATGGCGCAT
>DATMHD010000078.1:0-13825 GCA_035555075.1 Sphingomicrobium sp.
AAGTGGAAGAGCCGCGCATGGCCGGGTCCTTGAGGATGCTTCTTGCTGCCGCGATCGCCGCAACCATCAGCTGGTGGATCTCGAGAGGTCTTCCGGCATTGGGCTGAAAAGTCCGCCCGATGGGTAAAAGGCCGTTCGCCTGCCGTTTGCCGCTCCTTGCTTAACGCCAGCTAGCGCCGAGCCGCACCGGCGCTGCGGCGGCTCGAACTTTCCGAACCGCTGATCAGGCGTATCCTGATTGCCTGAAGCGGGAGAGCGAGCATGGCATGGTGTATCGGACGGACAGAAGCGATGACTGATACGGTCGCCGCCCGGCGCAAGGCGCTTGCGAAGCTGCGAGGTCTTGAAGAGATCGAGGATCCTGAAAGCGTCGTTGTGCCTATCCTCATCGATGCGATCCTGATGGCCGAAAGCTACCGAGGTGCGCGGCACGAGATCACCTTCCTCAACGAGCTGACCCGCAGCGTCGACGCCTTGATCCGCGAGTTGAACGCGGTCGAAAAGGCCAGAGAATGGGCCGAGCCGGTTACCGGAGCCTAGGAAGAACCTCGGGCTCCTTCGCCCATTTCCTGAATTTGCTGCTCTTCGCGCGGTTCAGCAGCTCCTCGACATCGGCGATGGTGAATGAGTTGGCCCGGGTGATCGATTGAAGCTCGTCCCAGCCAACCGGTGCTGCGACCGGCATGCCGGTCCGGGCCCGCGCGGAATATGGCTGTATGGCCGTCGCAGTGCGCTGGTTCCTCAAGAAATCGAGGAAGATGCGGCCACGCCGGTCGCGCTTGGGGAGCGCGACGGTGAATTTGTCCGGCGCCGACTTGGCGAGCGCGGTGCAGAAGGTCTTCGCGAACTCGCGGACCTCGTCCCATCCGGCAACCGGCTCGAGCGGCACGATGATGTGGATGCCCTTGCCGCCACTTAGCATTGCAAAGCTTTCAAGGTTGATCGTGTCAAAGGCGCGCCGGACCTGAAATGCGGCGTCCCTGACCGCAGCAAATCCAAGCGCGGGATCGGGGTCGAGGTCGATGACCAGCCGGTCGGGAGCCTCGACCGCGCCGGCGCGGCTTCCCCAGCCGTGGAACTCGACCGTCTGCGCCTTCGCACAGGCGACGATCTCGTTCTCATTGGCAACGTAGAGATAATCCTCGGTGCGGCCGTTCTTCTGGGCAACTGGCTCGAAGCGGACGAGCCCGTCGAATTCCCCCGCTGTCGGCGGGTGTTCGCGATTGCGCGGGAAGAAGCATTTGTTCTCGCGGCAGCGAAAGAGATTGAGCAGCCGGCCCGAGAGGGAGGGCAGCATGAAAGGTGCCATGATCTGGTAGTAAAGCGTCGTCGCCCGAACGCTGATGTCGGGCTTGTCGTAGGTCGGCTCGGGCGTCCACACCATCAGCGGGGAACGCCTCGCTTGCCACCCTTGCTCCTGCCTGGGTTCCCGGGCGGCGCATTCTTTCCGTTTCGGTTGGTAAACGAAATCGCAACCAGCTTCCTTCAGGACCTGAACAACCATCGTCGTGCATGTAGGCACGGTGGAACCGTTGCATGCGTAAGGTTTGTTGCGCCCATGCCTGTCTGGACAGCAGGCGAGAGCACGACAGCCGCCATGCGAGCTGAAGTGGACGTGAGATGAAACATGAAGCGATACTCAAGGAGCGCGAATGGCTCCCGAGGGATCACCGCGTGGACGCCGAATTCGATGTCCGCGTGCGGTGGAGCGACGGCGAAGCCGAGGCCCAGATCCTGAATGTGTCGGCGGACGGTTTCCGGCTCCGCACCATGGATCCGCTCGAGGTTGGTCGTGAAGTGACGATCGAGGCGGGCAGGTACAATCCCGTAAGGGCGATCATCTGCTGGGCCTGCGGACATGATGCCGGCGGCGTGTTCGCAGAGGCCATGGCGCTCTGATCTAGCTTCACCTCACGCGCGGAGCGCAGCTACGGCCTCGGCTTCGCGCTTCAGATTGCGGGCAAGCTGCGCCATGCCGTTGAGATATTGAGGCGGCACATGGACGTCGCGATAGTCGAGCTGTGCTGCTGCCCGAAGAGTCCAGAAGGGATCGACGAGATGCGGTCTCGCCAGCGCCACCAGATCGGCACGGCCCGCCGCAAGGATCGAGTTGGCATGATCCGGCTCGTAGATGTTGCCGACCGCCATGGTTGCAATGCGGCCTTCATTTCGAACCCGGTCGCTGAATGGCGTCTGGAACATCCGCCCGTAGACAGGCTCCTGGCCAACAAAGGTCTGCCCGGCCGACACGTCGATGAGGTCGGCACCGGCCGTGGCGAAGGCTTGGCCGATCAGCACTGCTTCTTCTGGCGTGATCCCGTCCTTGCCCGCCCAGTCCGTCGCTGAGATCCGCACCGACATCGGCTTGTCGCTGGGCCAGGCGGCCCGCATCGCCGCAAAGACCTCGAGAGGAAATCGGAGGCGGTTCTCGAGTGATCCGCCATATTCGTCGGCTCGCTTGTTCTGGAGCGGCGTAATGAATCCCGACAAGAGATAGCCGTGCGCGGCATGCAGTTCGATCATGTCGAAGCCTGCCTGAAGGCCCAGCAGAACCGCCGAGACGAACTGGTCGCGCACCTCATCCATGTCGTCGCGGGTCATCGCCCTCGGCGCCTGGTTCACCGGCGACCAGGGGACCTCGCTTGCTGCAATCACCGGCCAATTGCCCGTCTCGAGCGGAAGGTCATTGCCCTCCCACCCAAGCCGCGTCGATCCCTTTCCGCCAGAATGGCCGAGCTGGAGGCAGATCTTCGCCCTCGACTGGCAATGGACGAAATCGACAATGCGCGTCCACGCGGCAACATGCTTTTCGTTCCACATGCCGGTGCAGCCCGGGCTGATCCTTCCCTCCGGCGATACGCAGGTCATTTCGGTAAAGAGCAAGCCGGCGCCGCCGATCGAACGCTCGCCATAATGGACGAAGTGAAATTCGCCCGGCACACCGTCTTCAGCCGAATACATGGCCATTGGCGAGACCGTGACCCGGTTTTCGATCTCCATCCCGCGTAGCCTGAAGGGAGCGAACATCGGCGGGGCAGTCTTGTTCGATTGACCGTTGGTCGCCCGCTTCCAGAACCAGCGTTCGACCGTTTCCAGCCACTCGCGGTCGCGCAGCCGCAAGTTTTCGTGACTGATGCGCTGCGAACGGGTGAGCAGTGAATATGCGAACTGCAGCGGTTCGAAATGGGTGTATCGCTCCAGCGTCTCGAACCATTCGGTCGAGTTGCGTGCACTGTTCTGAAGTTTGAGGACTTCGAGGCTCCGTTCCGCCTGATATTCTTCGAGCCCGGCTTCGAGGCTGAGGCTGCTGCGGCTGAGGACGTCGGCAAGCTTGATCGCATCTTCGAGCGCGAGCTTGGTTCCTGAGCCGATGGAGAAATGTGCGGTATGCGCGGCATCGCCAAGGAGGATGAGGTTGCCCGCGCTCCATCGTTCGCACTTGATCCGGCGGAAATTTAGCCACGCGGCCGAACCCACGAGATGCGCGGCGTTCGACTGAAGGGGATGGTCGTCGAGATATTTCGCGAAGAGCTTTTCCAGGAGTGCGATGCTCTCGCTTTGACTCATCCGGCCGAAGCCGAAGGCATCCCAGGTCTCTTCCGAACACTCGACGATGAAGGTCGAGCAGTCGGGGGCGAAGCGATAGGCATGAGCCCAGATCCAGCCGTGCTCGGTCTTCTCGAAGGCGAAGGTGAAGGCATCGAACACCTTCCCGGTCCCGAGCCAGACGAACCTGTTGCGGCGAACATCGACGTCGACGCCGAATTCCGCGGCCCGCGCGTCCCGGAAGCGTGAGTTGATGCCGTCACACGCAATGACGAGGTCGTAGCTGTTCCACTTCGCGTCCGCGGGATCGCACTCCTTTTCGAAATGCAGCACAACCCCGAGCTCCCGCGCCCTCTCCTGCAATATTTCGAGGAGGCGCTTCCTCCCGATGCCGATGAAGCCGTGTCCGCCCGACGTGATCGTCTGGCCGCGGAAATGGACGTCGATGTCGTCCCAATGGGCGAATTCCTTCGTGATTTTTTCCGCCGACACGGGGTCATTGCGCGTGATGTTCTCGACCGTCAGATCCGAGAAGACGACGCCCCAGCCGAAGGTCATGCCCGGCGGGTTGCGCTCGAACACCTCGATTTCTTGTCGCGGATCGCGAAGCTTCATCGAGATCGCGAAATAAAGCCCGGCAGGGCCGCCGCCGATGCAGCCGATCCTCACTTGGACGAAAGACCCGCGATGAACCCATCGACGATCGAGTTGAACTCGGCGGGCTTTTCGAGGTTCGTCAAATGACCGGCACCAGCTATCACCTGCATGCGCGCTGCGGGGATGAGATCGAGGAGCTCGCTCGAGAGTTCGATCGGCGTGACGAGGTCCTGGTCGCCGACAATCACGAGCGTTGCAACATCGATGCGCTCGGCCCGGCTCCGCTGGTCCGCGAGCCAGACCGCTTCGGCGCCGATGCGATAGGCGACGGGATCAATTCGCGACATGGTGTCGATGACTTCATCCCGAACGGCAGTTTGTGCAGGTTGCGCGATCAGCAAGTCGACGCGCGCCCTTGCCATCGCTTCGAGATCGCTGCTCGAAGCGATGCTGCGCTCGTAGATTGCATGACCTTCGGGATGCACAGCGAAGCTGTCGGCAAGGATGAGAGACGCGCAGCGACGCGGCGCCGCATGGTGGATCGCAATTGCAATCACGCCGCCCAGCGAAAGGCCGCAGATGTGCGCACGGTCAATGCCGAGCTCGTGCATTGCGGAAATGATCGCGGAGGCAAAATCGTCGCGCGTCGTTCCCTCGGGCGCCGGGTCGCTTTCGCCGTAGCCCGGATAATCGAAGGCGACCGCGCGGCGCTCCCCGCCGAAGTGCCTCGTCTGAGGGTGCCAGACGCTCTTGTCGGAGCCAACACCGTGGAGGAAGACGATGGGGACTGCATCGCCGCTTCCAACCTCGGTATAGCCGATCTCATAGCCGTTGTTCGTGATCACGCGCGCCATGAGATGCGTTCTATCGTCATCCTCACTCGGTTTCACCATGGAAGGCTCGCGCAGCAGTGAAGCTTCACTCGTGAACCGATTCTTCGAAGAGGAAAGTTCGGGGTGACGCAGGGCGAAGCCTCTGGCTATGTTCGGTCGCATGGCGCGCATGACGGTCAACGGTGAAGGGATCGATTATAAGCTCGATCCCGATACGCCGCTCCTCTGGGCGATCCGGGACGCCTCCAATCTCACCGGAACCAAATATGGATGCGACAGCCGCGACTGCGGCGCTTGCACCGTCCTGGTCGACGGGCGCGCGGTGATGAGTTGCGGCGTCACGTTGCGCGAGCTCGAGGGGGCTTCGATCACCACAATCGAAGGACTTTCCGCCAACGGCACGCATCCGGTCCAGCAGACCTGGCTCGCCGAGCAGGTGACCATGTGCGGCTATTGCGAGCCGGGGTTCATCATGGCGATCGCGGCTTTGCTGGAGGAGGCTCCGGCGCCCTCGGAGGACCAGGTCGCGGCGCTCCCGAACATCTGCCGCTGCGGGGCTTACCCGAGGATCCGGAGGGCGATCGCCCGGGCCTCGGCTGCCCGTCCCGCGGCACCCTGAGCCGAACGCAACTTACAAGCCTGAACATACGCTTCCGAAACGGTTCAGCCACTGCTCAGCCGGCGAGGCGCATTTTCCATAGCAGGGAACAGAGAAAGTCACCGACATGCGTAAGTTCATTATCTCCATCTTGCTCGCCGGCGCAGCGGCCGCGCCCGCTCTCGCGCAGGACCATGGCCGATGGCATCAGGACGAAGCACAGTCCAACAACCAACAGTCGCATGAGGACCGCAGCCAGGCCCGGGAACAGCGCCAGGAAATGCGTGAGCAGGCCCGATCCGAGCGCAGCGGCGGAAACGTCGAACGCATGCAGGAAGTCCAGCAGCAGCAACAGGCTCGCCAGCAGCAGCAACAGGCTCGTCAGTTCGAGGGACGGCAGCAATGGCAGGGCCAGGGAGGCGGCTGGGATCGCTCGCGCATCGAAGATCAGCGCGCGGCTCAGCAGCAGGTTCTCGAGCAGCAGCAGCGCCAGCAGCAGGCCGAGCGCAACTACCGCGGGTACCGCGGGGGATTTGCAGGCCAGGTTCAGCAGGTCGACCCCTCGCAGCGGAGCGGCAACTGGGCACGCGACCGTCGCAATTGGAACCAGGACCGCGACGGCGACTTCCGGCAGCGACAGGTCGAACAGCAGCGCGCACGCCAGGGTAGCCGCTGGGCGAGCGGCGGGTGGAACCGCGACTGGCGGAACGATCGCCGATACGATTGGCGGAACTACCGAGACCGGCACCGGTCGGTGTTCCGGCTTGGCATCTATTTCGATCCGTTCGGCTATGGCTACCGGCCATTCGACATCGGCTACAATCTGTCGCCGCTCTATTTTGGCCAGCGCTACTGGATCGATCCGGCACTTTACCAGCTCCCTTATCCGCCTCCCGGCACCGTCTGGGTACGCTATTGGAATGACGCGGTGCTCGTCGATACTTACACCGGCGAAGTCGTGGACGTGATCCACAATTTCTTCTGGTAGAGCGCTACTGCTCATTGATCGAAGGGGCGTTGCGAGCCTAATCGCAGCGCCCCTTTCGCTTGCGCGAGGCAATAAGATTTTCCGAGGTTTTCATGAAATTGACTGGCCGGCTCATCCTCTCATGTTCGATGCTCGCGACCGCTGTTCCCGCCGTGGCTGATGCGCAGCCGGCTCCTGCGGTTCAGCAGAACGCGCATCAGCGGCTGTTCGAGCTATTCAAGGAGAGTGACGAAGCAAGCCTCAAGCGCAATCCGCTGCAGGCGCTGTTCCGCGGTGATTATCGCTACGCGGACCGGCTCGGCGACCTGTTCAGCGATGCCCATTATCAGGGCGAGAGGGCGGCGGCCGAGCATGACCTGTCTGCGCTTCACGCGATCCCGCGAGGTGAACTCGGCCGAAGCGACCAGCTCGCTCACGATGTCTTCGAATTCCAGACGAAGGACACGCTCCGTGCTCTTCAGCCGGACCTTCTGGCACTCACCGAAGCGCTTCCAATCAACCATTTCTTCGGCATCCACACCGAATATCCGACAATTGCGAGCGGCAACGGGGGCGCGCCCTACGCGACCGTTCAGGATTATGAGAACAGCCTGAAGCGCAACCGCGACTTCGCAGCTAATATCGACGAGGCGATCCGCCAGTGGCGCAAGGGCGAAGCCGAAGGTGTGGTCGACACCAAGCTCACCGTCCGGAACATGCTCGAGCAGCTCGACAACCAGCTGAAGCTCAAGCCGGAGGACTCGCCTTACTGGGGGCCGATCAAGAATTTTCCGGCATCGATCGGTCCTTCCGACCGTGAGCGGCTGACCAACGAATATCGGCAATCGATCAGCGGCGTCATCTATCCGGCGCTCCAGCGGATGCGGGACTTCCTCCAGAACGAGTATCTGGCCCACGCCCGCGATGGCGTCGGGCTCATGTACATGAAAGGCGGCGACGCCCTGTACCGCTACGAGGTGCAGTCGACCACGACACTGCCGATGACCCCGGATCAGATCCACCAGCTGGGCCTGAGCGAAGTCGCTCGCATCACGAAGGAATTCGAGAAGGTAAGGCAGGAAGTCGGCTTCAAGGGCGACCTCCATGCCTTCTTCGATTACATGAGGACGAGCCCGAAGTTTGCGCCCAAGAGCCGCGAGCAGCTGCAGAATGACTTCTACCGGATCAAGCAGGCGGTCGAAGCGAAGGTGCCGCAATATTTCTCGCTGGTTCCGAGGACACCGCTCGTGATCCGGCCCTATCCCGCCTATCGCGAGAAATTTGAGGCGGGCGGAAGCTATGAGCAGGGGACAGCGGACGGCACCCGCCCTGGAACCTTCTACTTCAACGCTTACGATCTTCCGTCGCGTTTCACCTGGGAAGAGACGACCCTGTTCCTCCACGAAGGCGAGCCCGGGCACCATTTCCAGATCAGTCTTGCGCAGGAGAACAAGGCGCTCCCGAACTTCATGCGGTTCGGCGGCAACACGGCCTATGTCGAAGGCTGGGCTCTTTACTCGGAGACGCTCGGCTATCCGATGGGCTTCTACAAGGATCCCTACCAGCGCTTCGGAACGCTTAATGACGAGATGCTTCGCGCAATGCGTCTCGTGGTCGACACGGGCATTCATTCGAAGGGTTGGACCCGCGACCAGGCGATCCAGTACATGCTCGATCATTCGGGGGAATCGAAGACCGACGCGACTGCCGAGGTCGAACGTTATATTGCGATCCCGAGCCAGGCGACGGCCTACAAGGTCGGCGCGCTCACCATCCAGCGTTTGCGCGATGAGGCGAAGGCTGCGCTTGGCCCAAGGTTCGACATCCGCGAGTTCCACGCGCAGGTCCTCGACTCTGGCGCTCTTCCCCTGGAGATACTCGAGCAGAAGATCCGCTCGTGGGTTGCCGCCAAGCAGAAGGGCTGACCGTTCGTCGAAATCAGCTCGATTGGGTATCGAGACATGATTGATCTTTGCCTCGTGTGCCTCTGAAGCCGGGCCTTCAGGAGGCCGTGTCCGTGCCAGCGCGTTGGGCAAGACTGCTGCTTGTAATCGCCATCTGCGGATTGGCGCCGGCATCCGTCTGGCCGGTCCTCGCACAAGCTTCCCGTCGCGATGGATCAGCCTGCCCCTATGAACAGGCGCGCGAAGCCGCCGCCGCAACAACAGCAGCCTCGAGCGCTGCGGTTTCCTTCCTCGATCTTGGCCGGAGCGCCGGCGGGCTTGCTCCCTAGGAAGCGCTTTCGAGCGCTTCGGCAATCAGCCGCCGGCTGTTCTCGATCCCGTAGAGCGCGATGAAGCTGCCCATACGGGGTCCCTGGCTCGAGCCGAGCAGAATCTCGTAGAGCGCCTGGAACCAGGAGCGGAGGCTCTCGAACGGATGCCTCTTGCCGACCTCGAACACGGCGTGCTGGATCATCTCGCCGTCGGCACCGGCAGGCAATTTGGTCAGTTCTGAGTCAAGATCGCGGAGCGCTTCGGCCTCGAGCGGGCTCGGTGGCCTCCGCCGGAGGTCCGGCATCACGAAATCGCGCGCATAATTGACGGCAAGGCCGATCAGCTCGTCGAGCTCCGGATCGCTTTGCGGAGATGTTTGCGGAGCATAGCGCTGAACGAACTTCCACGCCGTTTCCTTGTCCGCGATCCCGGGAAGGCTGACGAGATTGAGGAGCAATCCATAAGTTACGGGGAGTGATTCCTCCGGAACTTCCCCCGCATGGATGTGATGCACGGGATTACCGAGTTGCTGCTCGACTGGCTGTTTGGGATAATTGCCACGAAACTGCCAATATTCCTCGACGGCGCGCGGAATGACGCCGATGTGGAGGCTCTTGGCGCGCTTTGGTTCGCGGTAGATGTAGAAACTGAGGCTCGGCTCGCTGCCGTAGCGAAGCCACTCCTCAAGGCTGAGGCCATTGCCCTTGGACTTCGAGATCTTCTCGCCCTTCTCGTCGAGAAACATCTCGTAGTTGAACCCTTCCGGAGGCCTGGCGCCCAGGATCAGCGCGATCTTGCCGGACTGGACGACGCTGTCGATTAGGTCCTTCCCGGCCATTTCATAGTCGACTCCAAGAGCCGTCCAGCGTGCGGCCCAGTCGACTTTCCACTGTAGCTTTGCCGCGCCTTCGAACGCTGATTGTTGAATCCGCGAGCCGTCCTCGTCGGTAAAGGCGATGAGGCCTGCTTCAGCGTCCACCACGTCGACCGGCACCTGCAGGACCCGGCCGCTCGTGGGCGAAATCGGCAGCACCGGCGAATAGGTCTTGCGCCTGTCCTCGCGGAGCGTCGGGAGCATCACGTCCATGATCGGATCCCACGCATGGAGGATCTTTCTGATCACCGCATCGAAGCGGCCCTGCGTGTAACAGTCCGTCGCCGACAGGAATTCATAGTCGAACCCGTAGCGGTCGAGAAACCGGCGCAGCATCGCATTGTTGTGGTGCGCGAAACTCTCATATTCACCGAACGGGTCAGGGATCCGGGTCAGCGGCTTGCCGAGGTTCTCCCGAAGCATCTCCTGGTTCGGGACATTGTCCGGAACCTTGCGCAGTCCGTCCATATCGTCGCTGAACGCGATCAGCCTCGTCGACTTGCCGGTGAGTTCCTCATAGGCATTGCGAACGAAGGTCGTTCGGGCGACCTCGTTGAACGTGCCGATATGCGGGAGGCCTGAGGGCCCATACCCGGTTTCGAAGATCATCGGGCCGCCCGCTGGCTTGCCCTCCGGCCAGCGCTTCAGAAGCTTGCGCGCTTCCTCGTACGGCCACGCCTTCGAGGCGAGTGCGGCGGTTCGAAGCGTTTCGGCGTCCAAATTCGTTGCTCTTCTGTTCTACTGGCGGCAGGGTCGCGGGGATGCCCGCTCCTTTGCCTCTTCCAGCGCTCCACGCAACCCACGCCGGAATCTGGATCGCGACGGCCGATGGGGACGTACGGGAGGCCAATAGAGGCGAAGCGATCGCGCGCGCATCGGAGACCCCGCACATCATCCTCAACGCTCCGCTTGTGGGCCAGCGGCTCGGCTATCCGGACCTTAGCGGCCTCGATCTTCTCGAATTGTTCGCGTTCATCCATCCGGCGCGCTTCGCGGTTCCAACTCCGGGCGGCCTCAGCCGAACTCTTGGCCTTGAACCCGCTCTAAGCGATGCCGCAGCGGCAGCTTCCTTGCAGGTTATCGCCGAACGCCTGCTGTCGGTGCTTGGCGAGGCGAACTGGCGCGAGCGGGAGGGAGCGTGGACGTCGAACATGACGCTTCACCGGCTCGGATGGGCATGGGCGCCGCTGATCGGTGCACGCCTCGAGCGCCCGGAACGCGGCGAGCGCATGCTTTTCTCGCGGCTGAGGCAATGGGACGAAGCTGGCGAGCGTCCACCCCCTCTGGCGACGGTTGTTTCTCACCAGGACGCCCGCCGCAAGCTCGATTTGCTCACGGGGCGCGCCGAAGCTCGCGAGGGCCAGCAGGCCATGGCAGAGGCGGTGACCCAGGTGTTCGCCCCCAAGCCGGCGCGGGGCACTCCCAACCTGCTGCTTGCAGAAGCGGGGACCGGTATCGGGAAGACGCTGGCCTACCTTGCTCCCGCCGCACTCTGGGCAGAGAAGTCGGGCGGCACGGTCTGGGTCTCGACTTTCACCAAGGCCTTGCAGCGTCAGCTGGACGGGGAAGGATCCAAGCTCTTCTCGGATGCCGAGGAGAGGTCGCGAAGGATTGTGATCCGGAAAGGTCGCGAGAATTATCTCTGCCTGTTGAACCTCGAAGATGCGCTTCAGGGCGCGTTTTCTGGACGGGCTGCAATCCTCGCGCAGCTGGTTGGACGCTGGGCGGCCTACAGCAAGGACGGCGACATGGTCGGCGGCGACCTGCCGGGCTGGCTCCCGAGCCTGTTCCGGCGGGCCGGCGCAACCGCGTTGACCGACCGGCGCGGCGAGTGCGTCTACGCCGGCTGCCCGCATTACCGGCGCTGCTTCATCGAGCGCGCGGAGCGGGCGAGCAGGGAAGCCGACATCGTCATCGCCAACCATGCACTGGTCATGGTCAATGCGGCGCGCGGCCGTGAGGATGCGCCCGGACGACTGCTGTTCGACGAGGGGCACCACCTGTTCGACGCCGCTGACTCCACCTTCGCAATCGCATTCGGCGGTCAGGAGGCGATCGAGCTTCGACGATGGATCGTCGGACCGGAGGGACGTTCGCGTGGACGCCGGCGAGGGCTTGCGGCTCGTTTGATCGATGTCGCTTCCTATGATGAGGAAGGCGCAAGAGCGCTCGAGGCCGCAGTCGAGGCCGCAAAGGCCCTGCCTTCCGACAGCTGGCTTCAGCGGCTCGTCGAGGGAACGCCCTTCGGTCCGATCGAGGCGTTGCTGTTCGAGGTTAGAGGCGTCGTCTACGCGCGGTCGAAGGCCCAGGAGGCGGGCTACGGCCTCGAAACCGAGCTTGCCGGTCCCGACGGCGCGCTGGTGTCCGCGGCCGCGGCCGCCGCCGAAGTGCTGGAGGCACTCCAGAAACCGCTGGCTGCGCTTGGGCGGCGGCTCGAAGCCGTGCTCGAGGATGCACCCGACTGGCTCGATGCCCAGGCGCGCGCCCGCGTAGAGGGCGCGATCCGGGGCCTCTCGTGGCGCCGTGAGACGCTTGCCGCATGGATCGCGCTTCTTGCGCGCATCGGGGGCGAGGCCGATCCCGAGTTCGTCGACTGGCTTGCGGTGGAGCGGGTTGATGGACGCGAATATGACGTTGCGATCCACCGTCGCTGGCTTGATCCGACCAAGCCTCTTGCTGCCGCCGTGATCAGTCCTGCAGACGGCGTCCTCGTCACTTCGGCAACGCTCAGGGGCGGCGAGGACTGGAGCGCAGCGGATGCGCGCACGGGCGCTCTGCATCTGCTTTCACCGGCCCGGCATTTCGAAGCGGAAAGTCCGTTCAACTATGCCGGCTGCTCGGAAGTCCTCATCGTAACGGATGTGAAGCAAGGGGATATCCCATCTCTCGCGGGTGCTTATGCCCGGCTGATCGAAGCGGCCAGTGGCGGCACGCTTGGCCTCTTCACTGCGGTCCAGCGCCTCAAGGCCGTCCATGCAAGGATTGCCGACCGGCTTGCACGGGACGGCCTGCCGCTCCTTGCCCAGCACGTCGACCCGATCGATGCAGGCACGCTCGTCGACATCTTCCGTGACGATCCGCGCGCATCGCTCCTTGGCACGGATGCCTTGCGCGACGGGGTCGATGTTCCAGGGGATTCCCTGCGGCTCGTCGTGATGGAGCGGGTGCCTTGGCCCCGTCCAACCGTCCTTCATGCGGCCCGAAGGATGGCCGGAGGCGGAAGCGCATATGACGACCGGGTGGTCAGGGCCCGCCTTGCGCAGGCCTTCGGCCGGCTCATTCGACGCCAGGGCGATTGCGGCCTGTTCGTGATACTCTCCGCTGCCATGCCGAGCCGGCTCCTCAAGGCGTTTCCGCCTGGCGTACCCGTCAGCCGGGTGCCCCTCGACGAGGCGATCGCAAGGGTCGGCGAACGCCTCGG
Organism: Sphingomicrobium sp.; assembly: GCA_035555075.1. Classification (GTDB taxonomy): domain Bacteria; phylum Pseudomonadota; class Alphaproteobacteria; order Sphingomonadales; family Sphingomonadaceae; genus Sphingomicrobium. Next base: position 13,053 of record DATMHD010000078.1, read on the forward strand.
GAACCCTGCGGTCGCTCCATTGGAAGCGGTCGTATGAAAAGGCTCTCTGTCCTTCGCCACGCCAAGTCGAGCTGGAATGAAAAGGATCTTGGCGACTTCAACCGCCCGCTGAACGATCGCGGGTGGAAGGATGCACGGCGCATCGGCCGGGAGATGAAGCGTCGCCGGATGCAGTTCGACCTGGTTGTTGCAAGCCCTGCGGCCCGCGTCCGCGAAACGATCGACGGCATCGAGGAAAAACTGGAATTTGGAGCGGCCGTTCGCTTCGAGCCGCAGCTCTACCTCGCCGACCTCGATACCCTACTGTCGCTGGTTCGGGGCCTTCCCGACGACGTGAACGCAGCGCTCCTCGTCGGGCACAATCCGGGCCTCCAGGAGCTTCTCCTCACACTTGCCGATGAGGATTCCAGCAGCCTCCAGGCGAGGATTGAAAGCAAATATCCAACCGGTGCGCTCGCGGTCGCCGAGATTTCGGTGGAACGCTGGGGCGATGCCGGTCCTCGAACGGCGATGCTTGTCGAACTGATCTTGCCGAAGGACCTGGACTAGGGTTCGAGGGCTGCCAGCAGGCGATTGCGAAGCGCGATCAGTCGAAACACGTCCACTCCGCTGCCACGATCAGATGCCTCGGCAAGGGCCGGGGCCGCTGCGGGCGGAAGTGCCGACGGCATCGCAGAACTTGGTTCGCTGTCCTCGAGTGTACGGTCGCGAAGCAGCTTCTGGACGCCCCTCACCGTATAGCCTTCATGGTTGAGGAGGCGATTGATCTTGCG
>DATMHD010000079.1:0-5605 GCA_035555075.1 Sphingomicrobium sp.
AATACGGTCAGCGCAATTCCGGCCGCAAGCAGCCCGAGCGTGGCTCGGGACCCGCCCAGGACGGCGATGGCGATCGCAGCCAGTCCGGCAAGTCCCGGCCCAACCCGGCGACGTGTCCCCAGCATGAGCGCAATCACGGGAAAGACCGCGTAATCGAGGCTCAATCCCATGTAATTGGCGTTGCTGAAGCTTCCGCCTGCGCGCTGCAGCCCCGAGGCGAACTGATAGGCGACCAGCAGCGATTCCATTCCTAAAGCAAGGCCGAGCCCCGCGACGATGGCGATCGGAGCGGCGCGAACCGTGCCGCACACGCGGGCGATCGCCACGAACAGAAGGGCCGTCCGGAATAGCTGCCAGGCGTAGAACGCCGCCGGCATCAGGTAGAAATGGGAGGTCAACGTCGAGAGAAGAAGGCCGCAACAATAGACGGCAAATGCCAGCTTTATCGATACCGGGATCCTGAGGCGATGCGTCGCGGTGATCAGAGCGATCGAAATCGCATCAATAAACGACACATAGATTCCGCGCACATAGCCAGGCCACGCCACCCAGGATATCGGGGAGACCCACAACTTCTGGCCAAGGAAGTATAGCCCCGGTCCCAAGAGGAAACAGACTAGGATGATCATCCGCGGCTTGCCGCGAAGAAGCATGGCCAGAATGGGCGTGCCCAGAATCAGCCCGATGAGGAAGAGCCACTTCATGGAGACCTGCGTCCCATGCCTTTTGGTCTGACAAGGGTCAGTCTCATCCCGGTGCGAGAGAAGCCTGATGCGCCCCAATTGTGCAATGCAATTCTCACCGATCGTTGCTACCGCGCCTCAACGCCGCAGGTCTAGGCGCATTCCGGCCCGGTCCAAAAACAGACGTCCCTTAGCGAGACTTCGGGCCAATGGCGCGGTGCACCGTTCTGGGCCAGATGGCTCGAACCATCGCGGTTCAGCATTGACAGCGACTGGCCCCGGCTCGACACCCGCCCGCATGGACGACCGCCAGATTGCTACAACTCCGGGCAGGACCTGGACGGACGCGTTCGACTCTTACGAGGGCGTGCTCCGCTCCATCGTGGAACGCTATCCGGCTCCGGAGCTGCTCGAACTAGGCGGCGGCCGTTGGCCGGGTTTCCGGCTCAACCAGATGCCGCCAAACACCAAGAGCTACACGGTCAATGACCTCAACGAGGACGAACTGGCCCGACTTCCGCCGGGATACGACAAGGCATGTTTCGACGTCTCGGGCGATTCCGCGGGCTTTGAAAGCCGCTACGACGTTGTCTTCTCGAGGTTTCTTGGCGAGCATGTTCGCGACGGCCTTGCCATGCATCGCAACGTGCACCGCGTCTTGAAGCCCGGCGGGACAGCGTTCCATCTCATCCCGACGCTCTACGCGCTCCCTTTCGTCATGAATCGGCTGCTACCGGAGCGGCTAGGCCAAAAGATCTTGTCGATCGTTGCGCCGAGCCGGGACATTTCACCCAAATTCCCGGCTTATTACTCATGGTGCCATGGGAATACCGCGGCAATGCGGCGGATGTTCAGGGACGTCGGCTATAGCAAGGTCGAGATCATCAATTATTACGGGCACTTCTATTACGACAAGATTCCCGTCGTGAGGACGATCGAACGTAAGTTCAGAAAGCTCGCGGCGAGGAAGAACTGGTCGTGGTGCGCCTCGTTCGCTTATATCATTGCACACAAGTGATCTGAGTGACCTGATGGGCGCTGACGAGCCCTCCCTTGGGGAACGGACATGATCCTCGGCGTCCCCAAGTCCCTGGCCGTACGCTTGAGCTGGACCACCGTCGGCTACGGATTCGTCCTGACCCTCCGCCTCGTCAACAGTGTCCTGCTAGCCCGCCTGCTCGCACCCCAGATCCTGGGCGTGATGGCGATCGTCAACACGCTGCGCGTCGGGATCGAGCTCCTTTCGGATGTTGGCATCCTCCAGAACATTGTGAGCAATCCTCGTGGCTCGGAGCCTGACTTCTACGACACAGCCTGGACTCTGCAGGCCCTGCGCGGGATCGCCTTGTCACTGGTGTGCCTAGCCGTCGCAGCCCCTCTTAGTCGTTTCTTCAATTATCCTGAGCTCGCTGCAATCCTGCCCGTAGCCAGCTTGTTCTTCATCTTCACGGGGTTCGATTCGACAGCCCGGGGCCTGATCCAGAAGGACCTTCAGGTCGGGCGCCTGGCAGTCTTCGAAATCCTCGTCACTGCAGTCCAGGTAATCGCCCAGGTCGGGATTGCCTTGATCACGCGCACGGTCTGGGCCCTGGTGCTCGGGACCGTAGTCGGCGGCGCGGTCACCTTGATCATGAGCTTCCTTTACATCCCCGGACAGCGCCATCGCTTCATGATCGACCGGACGGTCGCGAGGGAGTTGATGACGTTCGGCAAATGGATTTTCCTGTCCTCGCTCGTCTTCTTCTTCGCAATGAATTTCGACCGGCTCTATTTCGCAAAGCAGATCAGCTTGGCGCAGCTCGGCGTCTACGGCGTCGCTCGCGGCCTTGCCGAGATGTGCAGCGCGTTCATCATCCGTTGCAGCAATTCGGTGCTCTTCCCGACCATCGCTGCTGCGAATCTTCCTCCCGTCCAGCTCCGGGCGAAGATCCTCCGCGGTCGCCGGACCCTCCTGGCTGCGGCAGCGATCGCGATCGGCGGGTTCCTTGCCCTCGCGCCGGCAATCGTGTCGCTGCTCTACGATCCCCGCTATCGCGAAGCTGCCGAGATCGTGCAGATCCTCTGCGTGGGGCTGTGGTTCAGCACTCTCGCGCAGACGAACGATTCGATCCTCCTGGGTCTCGCCCGGCCGGTCTACCCCGCGCTTTCCAATGTCGCGAAGCTTGTCGCTTATTGCGTCGGCGTTCCCCTGGCCTTCCATTTCTCCGGCTTCATCGCGGCGGTTGCGGTCATCAGCGGCGGAGAGTTGGTGAAATATGTGGCGCTTTGGATGCTGAGCCACAAAGAACATCTACGCTTTGGTCGCGACGATTTGATGCTCACCGTCATTTTCGCGGGCACTGCGCTTCTCGCGAGCGAAGTGGCCCATTCGGTAGGGCTTCCGGGCGACCTTCCTCTTCTGCTGCGAGTCGTCGGTCTATGATCCGCTTTGGTCGACCTTCTGCAGGGCGTGCGGTTAATGTCCACTTCTGGTACGGCAACAGCGCCGCGCTTGCATGCATCAAGAGCGAGATGAAACGGAGCGCCATGTTCGTTCACGGCGCCGCGTTGACAGCGGAAGCAGTTATCCGTCCTGACGCCCGGATGCTCCGCAGCGAGCCGCGGCAATTGCGCTTGTGCCTTGCCAAGTTGCTTCACGGGACGGGCAACGTGCTCGGCTCAGCTAGCGTGCGCGTGGACCATCGCTAGCACGCCATGCGCATTCTCTTCGCCCTTCCCGGCTTGCACCGGTTCGGACGCGGCGCCGAAGTGGTGTTCGAATCCGTGGCGCAGCAGATTGCTTTGTGGGGCGAGCACGAGATCACGCTCGTCGGATCGGGCGCGCCCAGGAGCGATCGCGCTTACGAGTTCATCCATGTGCCGGCGGCGTCACGGGAGCATTTCGAACATTGGCCGCGCCTGCCCCTGCTGCGCCACGAGTTCATGTATGAGGAATTGACCTTCGCAGCTCGCTTAGCGCTTCTCCGCGCGGTCGCGGACGCGGACCTGACGATGACCTGCAGCTACCCCTATACGAACTGGGCACTGCGGCGCCCGCGAAAGCACCGCCCGCTCCATGTCTTCGTCACCCAGAACGGAGATTGGGGTCCGCAGGGGCAAGGGCTGGAGCCCAGTCTCTTCTCCTGCGACGGGCTGATTTGCACGAACCCGCTCTATTACGAGCGCAACAGGGACCGCTGGCATTCAACGCTCATTCCCAATGGCGTCGATCCCCATCGCTTCCACCTCGGACCGAAGCGCAAGGCGGAGCTCGGCCTGCCGGCGGACGGGCGGCTTATCCTGATGGTAAGTGCTTTGGACCCTGGCAAGCGCGTGATCGAAGCAATGCATGCTTGCGCCGACGTGCCGGGGGCCTTCCTCTTGGTTGCCGGTGACGGACCGCTGCGCGACGAAGTCGAAGCGCTGGCGACCGAATTGCTCCCTGGACGCTTCCTGCGCGGCACCTTCCGGCATGAACAGATGCCGGAACTCTATCGCAGCGCCGACCTTTTCCTTCATACGAAGATACGTGAATCATTCGGAAATGTCTATGTCGAAGCGCTGAGCAGCGGTACGCCGATCGTAGCGCACGACGACGAAGTGACGCGATGGATTCTCGGCGATCACGCAACGCTGGTCGACACTACGTGCCGGGCCGATCTCACGGCAGCGATCGCGCGGGCGCTCGATACGCCGAGCGATGGGCAGGAGGCGGCCAAATGGGCGCACGGGCGATATGCCTGGGACGTGGTCGCCGGGAAATACCTCGAATTCTTTGAGGACGTTTTAAAACGTAAGAAATCCAAACCATGCCACGACGCGGTGCACTACAGCAGCCAAAGGGCCAGGGCTTGAACGCACTGAGTTTCATGACGGGCAGTCGGTCCGCGCCATCGTTGAGATTGGCTTTATCGGTACTGTGGCGAAAGCCTTGGGAGCGCTTACCAACCAGGGCCGATGCCTTATATCTGGAAGTCTCAAGGTCATCATGATGAGCGTCCAAGGGTGGTAGAAACTGCCTTCAGCCAAGTCGGTTTCGTGGTGATCGGCCGTAACGAGGGGAAACGGCTCGAACAGAGCTTGCTGTCCGTTCTGCGCTTGTCCTCTAGAGTCGTCTATGTCGATTCCGCCTCGACAGATGACAGTGCCAGCGCTGCTCGGTGCCTTGGAGCGTTCGTCGTTGAACTTCCCGCGGATGGGCAGTTGTGTGCCGCAAGAGGACGGAATGCTGGATACTCCGAGCTCATGGCTCGTTTTCCAGACTGCGGAGCAGTCCAATTTCTGGACGGGGACTGCATTCTCGAACCCCACTTCGTTTCTGCTGCTCTTGCATTCCTAAATAGCCACCCCGAGGCCGCCGTAGTCTGCGGCCAACGCTTTGAACGTCGTCCCGGAGCATCGATTTATAATGCCATTTGCGATCGCGAGTGGAATACGCAAATTGGGCGGGCGGAAGCGTGTGGTGGCGACGCACTAATGCGCACGGCCGCGTTCGATCAGGTAGGCGGGTTTCGATCCAGCCTTCGGGCCGGAGAAGAGCCGGAGCTAACAGCCCGGATGCGCGCGGCCGGTTGGGAAATCTGGCGAATCAACGCAAGAATGACGGAGCATGATGCGAAGATTTACACTTTCGGTCAGTGGTGGCGGCGCACCGTTCGCACCGGCTTCGGTTATGCGCAGGTGTGGGAAGCGACCAAGGCCCTCCCGGAGAGGCTATATGGTCGGAACTTGCGAAGTGGCATTACCTGGACGATTGCGCTTCCACTCCTTTGCATTGTAGCGGCGATCGCCCTTCGACAACCGCTCGTGATGGTGCTGCTGATTGCAGCTTACGGTCTCCAGGTCTTCCGAATTGCGCAACGCGCCGGCATTCGGGGTGAGTCGGGGTTCGTCATGGCAGCTTTGATTTTGATCGCTAAATTCCCTGAGATGATGGGCGCGGC
>DATMHD010000080.1:0-5156 GCA_035555075.1 Sphingomicrobium sp.
CGTAAGCAGGTCGTCAAGCGGATCCTTATCGTCGAAGACGAGCCTCTGACCGCCTTTGACAACGAGAACATCCTGGCGGACGCGGGCTACGAGATCGTTGCGACCGTCGATGATTTCGAGGAGGCGGTTTACGTGCTTGAACGCGAGGAAGTGCATCTTGTTCTTAGCGATCTTCGCCTGAAGAAGCAGCAGACCGGGATGGATCTTGCAAGCCACGCCAAGGACCGGGGTGTTCCGACGCTGTTTGCGACCGGCCACGCATATCCCGGCGCCTCGAAAATCGCCGTCGGGTGTCTCATGAAACCATATTCGGAACGCCAGCTCACCAAGGCAATCGATTGCGTTGATCGGCATCTCCAGGGAGAGAAGGTGAAAGCTCCAAAGGGGCTCGAGCTTTTCGTCACGGCGAACGAGGCCGAATAGCCGATCGCCCGTTCATCGCGGGGCTAGGCTTGTGTTGAAACAAGACTAGTGTCTTTTCGGGGAACGACCCGGACGCGGGAATACAGGGGAGGGATCATTGGCTTCAGCGCAGTCGACCGCCGAACGTAAGGGGCAATCGTTCGGGGAGGTTGCCGCTTCCTATTTGAGGCCTCGCCCGCTTGGTGCATTCCTTCTCGGGATTTCGAGCGGCTTTCCCCTGACCTTGCTCCTGGCGACCATGTCCTACTGGCTTTCCAAGGTCGGCATCGACAAGAAGACGATCGGCTTCGCCTTCGCGCTTGGAACGCCCTACACCCTCAAATTCCTCTGGGCGCCACTTATCGACGGCATCAGCATTCCCGTACTGACCAGATTTCTCGGTCAGCGCCGAGCCTGGCTTTGGACAGTGCAGGCGCTACTTGCAGTTGCGCTGATCAAGCTTGGCGCCAGCGATCCTGTTCATCACATTGCCCGTTTCGCAGTCTGGGGAGTTATCGTTGCATTCCTTGCAGCGACCCAGGACATCATCATCGATGCCTACCGGATCGAGACCCTGCCTGACGAGGAGCTTGCGCAGGGTACCGCCACGAACCAGGTGGGCTACCGCACAGGGAACCTGCTGGCAGGTGCCGGCACCATCTATCTCGCCTCCACCGAGGGGATGGGGCTGGGATGGGCGGCTGCCTATGGCGCCACTGCGTTTCTCGTGCTTCCCGGCGCAATCGCTTCGCTCTGGCTTGGCCCTGGCCGCCACACGGCAGTAAGAGACAGAAGGCTAGGGCTTGCCGCCGCCGCTCACTTCCTGAAGCATAATGTCGTCGCGCCGTTCGCGGACTTCCTGCGGCGGCCGGGTGCCTGGCTGATCCTGCTGTTCGTCCTCACCTACAAGCTCGGCGATGCAGTCGGCCAGAACATGCTGTCGCCGATGGTCGTGCACCAGGGCTTCAGCGACACCGATTATATCGCAGTGAACAAGCTCGTCGGCTTCTGGTGTCTCGTCATAGGTTCCCTCATCGCTGGGGCAATGATCGCCCGTTTCGGTATGAGCCGCCTATTGTTCGGCGCAGGTATCATCATGATGATCGCGAACCTCATGTTCGCGGCCGTAGCCAGTACGGGGCATTCGGTCGCGTTGCTGACGATCGCGGTGGCGACGGAGAACCTGTTCGCGGCGATCAGCCTGACAGTGTTTGCCACGTATTTGGCGGGGCTTTCCAATACGGCGTTCACGGCTACCCAATATGCGCTCCTGTCGAGCGTTGCGGCCGTCGCGAGAACGTTCGCGACGACACCTTCGGGCGTCGTTGCCGATTATCTGGGCTTCCCTGCCTTCTACGTCTTCTGTGCTTTCCTTGGCATTCCTGGCCTCGTCTTCCTCTATTTCATGCGCAGGGCCGGCTTCGTTGTCGAAACGGTGCGCCAGAAAGGTGTCGAAGGTGCGGAGCCCGAAGCTGGCGAGGACGCGGGCAAGGCTTCCTAGGCGGGCAGCTGGTCGTTTGCAGCAAGGACTGCGCCCGCGAGATAGAGCGATCCGAAGATGAGGACGCGCGCAGTTGATGGAATGGCGCAAAGCGCCTGATCGACGTCTTCGTGAGCTTCCGCGGGTAATCCCGCAACGGCGGCGATCTCGGCAAGGTCGTCCGGCGAAAAACAGCTGTGGTCGGGAATCGGCACGGTGTGGACCATCGCTATCGAACCGATGAACGGCTCGAGCATTCCAACAGGATCCTTGGTCGCAAGGCTCGCGAAGATCAGATGCAGCGGCTTGCCGTCATCGAAATGGTGCCTGGCGTAGGATGCGATCTGCCTCGCGGCCGATGGATTGTGCCCGCCGTCGAGCCAGATCTCGCGGCCGTCGACGAGCGGCCCCGCGCCCAGGCGCTGGAGCCGCGCTGGCCAGTCTGCCCAGCCAAGCGCCGCCGAAAGCGCGGAATCCGGAACTGGAAGCGCCGCCTGGTGACGCAGCATGGCAATTGCGAGGCCGGCATTCATTGCCTGATGTCGGCCAGGAAGGCGGGGCAGCGGAAGGTCAAGCTCGCCGCGTTCGTCGCGATAATGAAGGCGGCCCTGCCGCGAGATTGCATCCCACGCGCCGCCGCGTGGCAGCCACGTTGCTTTGTGTTCGTGGACCACCTCGCCGATGCGCGTTGCGACCTCTGGCGGGTAGAGCTGCGTGATCAATGGCACGCCCCTCTTGGCGATCGCCGCTTTCTCCGCTGCGATGTCCGTCAACCCGTGGCCGAGGAACTGCTGGTGGTCGAGCGCGAGGTTGGCAATGCCGGTGATCAGCGGCCTCTCGACGACATTTGTCGCATCCAGCCTTCCGCCGAGGCCCACTTCGAGAATGGTAACGTCAGCCGGGGTGCGAGCGAAAGCAAGAAGCGCGGCTGCCGTGGCGACTTCGAAGAAACTCGGCTCAATCCCGGCGCCAGTGTCCAGTACTTCCGACAACAGGCCGGAGAGTTCCTCATCGTCGACCAATCGGCCGGCAATGCGAATGCGTTCGTTGAAGCGCACCAGATGGGGGCTGGTGAAGGCGTGGACCTTATATCCGGCAGCCTCGAGCGCGGCCCTCAGAAAGGCGACGGTCGATCCCTTGCCGTTGGTCCCGGCGACGTGGAAGACTGGCGCAAGTTGGTCCTGCGGTCGGCCAAGTCGTTCGAGCACAGCAAGGATCCTCTCGAGTCCGAGGCGATCGCCCGCAGGCGATAGTTTCGACAGCCGGTCGAGCTGAGCCTGGACGGCCGGATGCGCCGAACGCGCGAAATCCGCCATCAGGCGGCCTCTTTCGACTCCGGCGCCAAATAGGAGATCAGCAGCGAAAGCTTCTCCTTCAGCTCTCCGCGCGGCACGACCATGTCGATCATTCCGTGCTCGAGCAGATATTCGGCGCGCTGAAATCCCTCCGGTAGCTTCTCGCGGATCGTCTGCTCAATCACGCGCTGTCCCGCAAAGCCGATCAATGCTCCCGGTTCGGCAATCTGCACATCGCCCAGCATTGCATAGGATGCAGTGATGCCGCCCGTCGTCGGATCTGTGAGTACGACGATATAGGGGAGGCCGGCTTCCCGCAGCATCTGCAGGGCGACTGTGGTCTTGGGCATCTGCATGAGCGAGAGCGCCCCTTCCTGCATGCGCGCACCGCCACCGGCTGTGAAGATGACATAGGGACAGTGATCCGCGATGGCCCGCTCGATGCCGGCCACGAAGGCCGCGCCGACAGCCGTGCCCATGGACCCCAACATGAAGCCAGTGTCCTGAACGCCGATGACGACTGGAGAACCGTCGATGTTTCCCTTGGCGTTGAGGAGTGCATCAGGCTCGTGGGTCGCTGCGCGCGCGGCTTTCAGTCGCTCCGAATACCGTTTTGTATCCTTGAACTTGAGCGGGTCCTCGCGGACCTCGGGTGAAGGGAGCAATTCGTATTGAGCGGCGTCGAACAATTGCTCGAACCGCTTCTGCGCGCCGATACGATCGTGGAAGTTGCAGCGCGGACAAACGCTGTAATTTTCCTCCCACTCCTTGACGAAGACCATCGTGCCGCACCTCGTGCACTTGTGCCAAAGGTTCTCGGCAGTCTGCCGTTTCGGCAGGAATGGGATACCGTTTCGGACGCGGCTCAGCCAACTCATCGATCAGATCCTTGCTTGGACGGGCATGTGGGTCAGGCTTGCCCGGATGTCCATGATAGCCTGGCGCGGGTCGGGCGCTCCGGTGATCGGCCGGCCGATGACCAGCACCGAGGCGCCATCCTCCAGTGCCCGAGCAGGAGTGACGACCCGCTTCTGGTCACCCAGTTCGGTCCCTGCTGGTCGGATGCCGGGCACGACGAAGAAGCCGCCTGGCCAGGCCGAATGAGCGGCCGAAACTTCGGCGCCTGAACAGACAATACCATCCACACCACTGTCCCGCGCGACCCAGGCGAGATGCGCGACCTGATCCGCGGCGGACCGTGAAATCCCAAGATCGCTAAGATCGCCCGCATCGAGGCTGGTAAGCAATGTCACAGCGACCACTTTCGTCGCTTCGGGTGCCGCGCTCTTGGCCGCGTACAGCATTTCGCGGCCGCCGGCCCCGTGCACGGTGAGGATCGCCGGAGCAAGCGGCCTTAACGCCTCGACCGCCTTCGCCACTGTATTTGGAATGTCATGCAGTTTGAGATCTAGGAAAACAGGAAGCCCGAGGCTGGCGATAGACTCGACCCCCTCAGGACCTTGCGCCGAAAAGAATTCTAGGCCGAGCTTCACGCCTCCCGCATGTTCACGGACGGCATCGGCAAGTTCCCGGGCGCGGATGAGGTCCGGAGTATCGATGGCAACGAAGATCGGGTTCATGCCACCGCCTCGTGCTCCTCCACGGGGCTTTCCGGAGGCAGAGCCGCAACACGGTTGCGCTCCATTGCGTCGGCCCTCCGGCGAAGGGACCAAATCCGGGCACGCAGAATGAGCCAGGTGGGAAGGAGGCCGGCAAGAAAGACGATGAGCAGCAAAACGGGGAGCTTGATGTCCGCCTGGATGTCTCCCCATAGATTTAGCGTGACGTCCGACCAGTTACGGCTTGCGAACAGGACCAGGATCACTGCGATAAGGACCCAGAACAGGGTCTTTAGGAACTGCATGGCGGGGCCGTTTAGGCGACGTGCGCGTTTATGGCCAGCGCTGGCATCGTTCGTCGCAGTACAGAGTCGCTTCGTCGCAACTGGGGCAAGCTCTTGGTTGAGAGCCGGAACCAGG
>DATMHD010000081.1:0-4705 GCA_035555075.1 Sphingomicrobium sp.
AGCGTGACCTGTCCGACCTTCACGCCGCCGACGTCGGTGATCGCGTTGAGCGGACCGGTTGGAAGAATTCCGATCATGATTCCGGCTTCGCGCGCGCGCGGACCCCGTTCGGCCGCATCGGCATTCGCCGTCATCATGAGAAGCAGGCTGAGGAGCGCGGGGCGGGCATGCACGGAAGACATGATTGCCCGATCAGAAGTGTGCGGCAAGCCTCAGTGCAGTTCGCCGCGAAGTCTGACGGTCAGCTGCGCGGCGTCGCTTGTCCCTCTGCAGGCAACGAAGATGGTGTCGTCGCCGCAAATCGTTCCGACGATTTCTGGAAGTTCTGACTGATCGAGAACGACCCCAACGAGGTGAGCCGAACCGGGAGGAGTCCTGATGACCACGAGGTTTGCAGCGGTTTCGACGGAGCGCACCCAGTCACGGAAGACCTGGGCCAGACGGGGGCTGGGGCGAGGGTGGCTCGCGTCCGGAAAGGCATAGCTCAACTGGCCGTCGCGCCGGACCTTGATTGCGCCGATCTGCTCGAGATCGCGCGAGATGGTCGCCTGGGTGACGGCAAAACCCATGGAACCCAACCGCTCCGCAAGCTCTTCCTGGCTCGACAAAGCGTTGGCCCGGATGAGATCCGCAATCACCCGCTGTCGTCGTTCCTTGAGGTCTGTCATGCGCATGAATATACATGTACTTGCATAAATATGCAATAAAGTGGATAGGGGCGCCGCAATGATTCGGGCGGCAATCCTCGGAGCCTCGGGCTATGTGGGCGGTGAACTGCTGCGGCTCATTGCCGCGCATCCGCAATTTGCAGCCGCAAAGATGTTCGCTGGAAGCAAGGCCGGCCAGTTGCTTGAAACAGTGCATCCCCACCTTGGGGCTGCCTATCCTGGCGCGAAGTTCGAGAAGACCGAACCGGACGCATTCGGTGACGTCGACATCATTTTTGCAGCTCTTCCGCATGGGCAAAGCCAGCAGCTTGCACCCGCGATCCTCGAATGCGGAATTCCCTTCGTCGATCTTGGCGCCGACTTCCGGCTCAATGATGCCGGGACCTATGAACGCTGGTACGGGCATCCCCATGAAGCCCCCCAGCTACTGGACCGCTTCGTCTACGGAATCCCGGAACTCAACCGCGAGGCGATCAGGACCTCCAGGGCGGTAGCAGCAGCAGGATGCTACGCCACTGCCGCGATCCTCGCATTGAAGCCACTCGTCGATGCAGGACTGGTCAGGCCCGAGACGTTCATCGTCGACGCCGCGTCCGGTGTCAGCGGCGCCGGGCGGGAAGCGAAGGAATCGACGTCGTTCAGCACTGTCGACGGCAGCTTTTCGGCCTACGGCCTGCTGAACCATCGCCACACCGCGGAAATGGAAATGGCTGTCGGGGGAGCAGTGCTGTTTACACCCCACCTCCTGCCCATGGTCCGCGGTATCCTCGCCACCTGCTACGCCGAAGCCATTGGTCCGTCAGATCCGCTTGAAGCGCTTCGCCAGGCATATGCGCTGGAGCCCTTCGTCCATGTGACGGACCAGTCTCCCGCAACCAAGTGGGTCAGCGGTTCCAACGGGGTCCAGCTTACTGCCCGCCATGACCAGCGTACCGGCAAGATCCTCGTCCTTTCGGCAATCGACAATCTCGGCAAGGGCGCTGCCGGCCAGATGATCCAATGCGCCAATCTGATGCTCGGTCTCGAGGAGACGGCGGGGCTATCAACAATCGGAGTTTACCCATGAGCGTGACCGCAGCCGAGGGCTTCGTCGCAGCCGGCTGCCATGCCGGCATCAAGCGGCGCAAGTTCGACATGGCGCTTCTTGCCACCGACGACCTTCAGCCAGTGACATGCGCCGCGGTCTTCACACAGAACAAGTTCGCAGCGCCGCCGGTCGAGCTCGATCGCGCGACCCTTGAAGCGAATGGCGGCAAAGCCGTCGCGGTTATCGTCAATTCAGGCAATGCAAATGCCGGGACGGGTGTTGCAGGGTACAAGAATGCGCAGCTGATGGCAGCGGCGACCGGCGAAGCCCTGCAGGTGGCGAACTCGCACGTTCTTGTTTGTTCGACGGGGATCATTGGCACGCCGCTACCAATGGAGCCGATCCTTGCTGCAACGCCGCGCCTCGCCCACAAGCTGTCCATCGACGGCGGGCACGATGCTGCACGCGGGATCCTCACTACGGATCACGAGGCGAAGGAAGTGGTGATCCGCGGGTCCAACTTCACCCTCGGCGGAATGGCGAAAGGGTGCGGCATGATCGCACCCAACATGGCAACGATGCTGGCTTTCCTCACGACGGACGCAATCGTCTCGCGTTCGGTGATGCAAAAGGCCCTGAAGGCGGCATCGGACGCGACCTTCAACACTCTAAATGTAGATGGCGCGACCTCGACCAACGATACTGCCATGCTGTTCGCGAGCGGAAGGCGCGGGAAGGCAGATGCCGACGAGTTTGCCAATGCACTCCTCGCCGCGTGCCGCGAACTCACCATGAAGATGGCCCGCGATGCCGAGGGAATGACGAGGATCGCGCATCTCACCGTCACTGGAGCGGACAGCGACAGGGAAGCGAAGATCGCCGCCAAGAACATCGTCGAGAACAACCTCGTCAAATGCAGCTGGTATGGTGGTGACCCCTATTGGGGACGGCTGATGGCCGCCGCCGGATCGGCCGGAGTCGATCTCGATGTCGAGAAATCCCACGTCGCCTACGGCGGAATTGTCGTTGCAAGGGGGGGAGTTGCAATCGAGCATGACGGACAGGCTCTGGCCGAGCACATGATGGGCGATGAGGTCGATATCGAGGTCCATCTCGGAGCGGGCCACGGCACTGCCCGGATGATCGGCATCGACCTTGGGCCAGGCTACATCAAAGAGAACAGCAAGACTTCATGATGACGAGCCTTCCTCCAGCCGAGACGGCGCGCATCCTGGTCGAGGCGCTGCCCTATATCCGGCAGTTCGCCGGCAAATCGATTGTCGTGAAGCTGGGCGGAGCAGCGATCGACCGGGAATCCGACCTTGCGCTTGCGCAGGACGTTCTTCTCTTGAGAAGCGTCGGCGTTCGCTGCGTTTTGGTCCATGGCGGCGGACCACAGGTCGACACGATGCATCGGCGTGTGGGCAAGGAGCCGGAATTCCGAGACGGCCTCAGAGTGACCGATGGCGAGACGCTCGAGATCGTGCGCATGGTGCTGGTCGGGAAAATCAATCGTGATCTTGTCGCAACGATCAACAGTCAGGCGAGCGATGATCCCGTGGCGGTTGGCGTTTCGGGCGAGGACGCAGGATTGCTCACAGTGACGCCTGCGGAGCCGGCGCTGGGATTTGTAGGGAACGTCAGCGGCGTACGTGCAGAGCTCATCCACCGCTTGCTCAATGACGGATTGACGCCGGTCATTTCAACAATTGGAGCCGATACCGACGGCCAGCCCTACAACGTCAATGCCGATGAGGCCGCGCGTGCTATCGCAGTTGCGATGAACGCGGAGAAGATCGTCTATCTGACGGCGGTCCCTGGCCTTCTGGAGGATCCCTCGGACGAGGCGACGCTCATTCCGCGGCTGACTTCCGAGGAACTCCGCCAGCGGATTGCGCACGAAAGCGTCGGCAAAGGCATGATCCCCAAACTCAAGGCCTGCGCTGATGCGGTCGACCAGGGAGTCAATTTCGCGCACATCATCGATGGGCGCGTGCACCATTCGCTACTCATCGAGCTTCTAACCGATCATGGCGTGGGCACGATGATACGCCGGGAGAAATGCTGGTGAAGCATCTTCTTTCCATCCGGGATCTCACGAGGAGCGACCTTGAATGGATCCTCGACGCATCGGAAAGACCCGCGAAGCGCCTTCTCGAAGGGAAAGGGGTCGCGCTTTATTTCGAGAAGCCCAGTTCGCGAACGCGCAACTCAATGGAGCTCGCTTCCGCACAGCTCGGCGCCCATCCGGTGTACATTCAACCCGCAGAACTCGGCATTGGCACACGCGAAAGCGTGGCTGACGTTACCCGCACGCTCGCCTGCTATCACGCGGTGATCGCCGCGCGGGTCTTCGACCACGGCCTCCTTGAGGAGATGGCACGGGTGGATGCCGCGCCCGTCCTGAACTTGCTCTCGGCCACGGACCATCCACTACAAGCCCTCGCGGACCTGCTGACCGTCAAGCAGCTGCTTGGAAGGCTCGAGGGCACAAGAATCGCCTTCATCGGCGAGGGAAACAATGTGTCCCGCTCGCTTGCCGAGGCATGCGCGCTCGTGGGTGCGCATTTCACGATTGCAAGCCCGGAAGGCTACGGACTGGGTAACGCGCCGCACGTGCGCCAGGTCATCGATCCCGAGGAAGCGGTCGAGGGCGCCGACATCGTGTACAGCGACGTCTGGGTCTCGATGGGAGACCAGGAGAGCGAGGAGCGCCGCTCGGCCTTTGAACCCTATCAGGTGAATGAAGCCCTGATGGCACTCGCGCCCGATGCGCGCTTCCTTCACTGCCTTCCGGCGCGCCGCGGCGAGGAAGTCACAGCACCAGTGATCGACGGCCCCCGATCCGAGGTCTGGCGGCAGGCGGAAAACCGGATGCACACGGCGCGGGGCGCGATGCTGTGGCTTCTGCAGTGACCGTCATTGCGACCCCGGCCGCGAGCCGGGGGAAGCAATCCAGCCTGGATTTCCGCGTCCCCTTCGGCTCCTCGCAATGACGAACGAGAATGGG
>DATMHD010000082.1:0-3368 GCA_035555075.1 Sphingomicrobium sp.
GGGGGATTGACGACCATGCAGGCTGCGCCACCCTCAGGCCCCACCATCCTCGGTTTCGACGTGATCTGGATCGCGACGTGCCTCAGCGCCGTCGCGACCTTCGCCGTGCTCCTCGCCGCCTATGCGGCGACCACGGTCAAGGACCCGATGGCACGGCGTGTCAAAGCCCTGAACGAACGACGCGAGCAGCTGAAGGCGGGCATCGTTGCCTCGACCAACAAGCGCAAGCGCCTGACGAACCGCAACCAGGCGGCGGACAATGTCCGGCAGCTCCTGTCGCAGTTCAAGATGCTTCAGGACGACCAGGTCAAGAAGACGCAGATCCGCCTGATGCAGGCCGGCATCCGCACCAAGGACCTCGCCTTCTTCATCATCTTCGCCCGCTTCGTGCTTCCGGTTGTCCTTGGCATCGGCGCCGTGGTGATGATCTATGTCCTCAACCACTGGCCCGACTGGGGCTGGTTCCGCCGCTACGCGACGGTCGCAGGCGTCCTCGTCGGCAGCTACAAGGCGCCCGACGTCTGGCTGAAGAACAAGGTCCAGAAGCGCAGCAATGCGATCCGCAAGGGTCTTCCCGACGCGCTCGACCTCCTCGTCATCTGCGCCGAGGCCGGCCTTACCGTCGATGCCGCCTTCGGCCGCGTGTCACGCGAGCTCGGCAAGGCCTACCCCGAGCTTGGCGACGAGTTCGGCCTCACCGCCATCGAGCTCGGCTTCCTCAACGAACGGCGTCAGGCTTTCGAGAATCTCGCCCAGCGCGTCGACCTCGAGGCTGTGCGCGGCGTCGTCACGACCATGATCCAGACCGAGAAATACGGTACGCCGCTCGCAAGCGCGCTTCGCGTCCTCTCGGCCGAATTCCGCCACCAGCGCATGATGCGCGCGGAAGAGAAAGCAGCCCGGCTGCCGGCGATCATGACCGTGCCGCTCATCCTGTTCATTCTTCCAACCTTGTTCGTGGTCATCCTTGGTCCGGCGAGCTGCTCGATCCACGACCACTTCCTCAACGGCTGACCTTCCAAGGGAACGCGGCGACACGCTTGAGCGTAGTCGCCGCGTAACTCTTGTTGTCGGGGAGCCGACATGAACATCACGACTGACCCGAACCTCTGGGCAATCTGCGCCCTTACATTCCTCCTCGGCCTGCTCATCGGCGTGTTCCTGACCGCGGGCGGGCGGCGCAAATGGAAGACCCGCTACAACAGCGAAGTCGACCGGCGCCGCGAGCTCGAGAAAGTGCATGAGGACCGCGAGAAGGAATGGCGGGAGCGGGACAGCCTTCGCGGTGCCGCGACACGCAATCCCCTGCCCGACGACCGGGCGCTCTAGCCCTCGATCCTGCTGAAATCGGCGACGCGCTTCACCGCGTCCCTGAAGCGCATGAGGAGGTTGAGCCGCCGCTCGCGCTTCGCGGGATCGGGATCGTTGACGGTCACATGATCGAAGAAATCATCGATCGGACCTCGAAGCGTCGCAAGCGCTGCCATCGCGCCGGTGAAATCCTCGGCGGCAACCGCTGCATCGGCCCTGGGCTCGGCGCTGTCGAGCGCTCCAATGAGCGCCTGCTCCTGAGGCAGGTCCGCGCCCGGCTTTCCTGAAGCGAGCTCGGCAACCGCGTCCTTGAGGATAGGCTCGTCGACAAGCACCAGCGGATCCTCTTCCCCGGTCTGGGGAATGCCCTGCTCCGCCTTGGAGCTCATGACCTCGGGGCCTACCCAATTCTCCTTCTTGAGGATGTTTGCCGCCCTTTTGTAGGCGGTCAGAAGGTCCGCTCCGTCCTTCGTCTCGACGAAGTCCTGGAGCGCTTTCACCCGCGCGAGCAGGCGAACGAGATCATCCTCGCCGCCAAGCGCGAAGACAGCGTCGATAAGATCGTGCCTGACGCCCGCCTCGCGCTGCTGGACCTTCAAACGATCGGCAAAGAAGTCGAGAACCTCCGGCTCCGTGCGGTCGAGCCGATGCGCGCCTTCCGAATTCCCGGTTTGACCGGCCCGGATCGCGAGGGCTCCGCGGACCGCCTCGCCAAGCCCGATCCTCAATGAATTGCGCACGATGAGCTCGATCGAGGCGATCGCGGCGCGACGGAGCGCGAACGGGTCCTTCGAGCCGGTCGGTTTCTGGTCGATGCCGAAGAAGGCGCAGATCGTGTCGAGCTTGTCGGCAAGGGAGACCGCGACGCTGACGGGCGCCGTCGGGACCTCGCCCGAGCCAACCGGCTTGTACTGGTCCGAAATGGCATCCGCGACCGCCGGTTTCTCCCCCTGGGCCGCCGCAAGATAGCCCCCGATGATCCCCTGGAGCTCGGGGAACTCGCCGACCATGCCGGTAACGAGGTCGGCCTTGGCGAGCCGCGCCGCCCGTTCCGCCTCATCGGGATCTGCAGCGACGACGCCGCTTTCAACAAGCCACCTCGCGAGCCTTGAGACCCTTTCGACCTTGTCGGCGACAGTCCCGAGCTTCTCGTGGAAGACGATGCCGCCAAGCTTCCTTGATTGCTCTTCCAAGGGGATCTTGAGGTCCTGTTCCCAGAAGAACCTTGCATCCGCGAGACGAGCTGCAAGGACGCGCGCATTCCCCTTCGCGATCGCCTCGCCGCCGTCCCTTGCAGCGATATTGGCACCGCACACGAAGGCAGGCGCAAGAAGGCCCTCGTCGTTGATGCAGGCGAAATATTTCTGGTTGGTGCGCATCGTGAGGACGATGACTTCGCGCGGAACGTCGAGGAATTCGGGATCGAAGCGGCCAAGGAGCGGCACCGGACATTCGGTGAGGCCGGCATTCTCGACCACCAGTCCCTCGTCGGGAAGGAGGTTCATGCCGGAGGCGGCCGCAAGCGCCGCAGCGCCGTCGCGGATCAGGCGTTCGCGCTCATCCTGGTCCACGATCACGTGGCAGGCCCGGAGCTTCTCGATATAGTCGGCAGCACCCCCGACAGTGATGGCTCCCGGATGATGGAAGCGATGCCCTCTCGTCGTCGCACCGGAGACGATCCCGTCGACCTCCACAGGCACGATCTCTTCGCCAAGGATCGCGACGATGCCGTGAAGCGGCCGCACCCATCTAAGGCTCCCCGATCCCCAGCGCATGGACTTGGGCCAGGCGAACTCCGCAATGATCCTCCTGATGGTCTCGCCAAGGATCTCCGAAGCTGGCCGACCCTGGCGTTCGATCCGGGCGAAATAGACGCCGTCGCGGTCCTCGAGCTGGTCCTTTGAAAGACCGGTCTTCCTCAAGAAGCCCTCGAGGGCCTGCGGCGGCGCGGAGGTCCTTGGACCCTTCACTTCCTCGCTGCTTGCCTCGGCCCCTTGCGCGACCTCGCGGGCGATGAGCACCAGCCGCCTCGGGGTCGAATAGACATCGATGCCGCC
>DATMHD010000083.1:0-3073 GCA_035555075.1 Sphingomicrobium sp.
CCGATGGGCAAAGCTTGATCGCACCGTCACCATTTTCTGTGGAAACGAGCAGGGTCCACTAAGAGCGTTGGCGGGCGGGGACGTGCGGATAGTCGCGGCGAAACCCGCAATCGCGCGCGGTTCTGGCTCACGACTTGCCCTTGCAAGGTCGGCCGCGGCGTTCCTCAAGCAAAATCCCGCGGACGTGTGCTTCATTCCAGGGAATTACCACTGGCCCGTCATCCCCGCACTGGCGCGAATCTGCCGCCGCGATCGAGGCATCATTGCTGCCCAGATCAGCGCCGACCTTCGAAAGCCGCAGCGGACGAGGTTGAGACAATATCTGTTCGACCGGCGCATGCGCGTCCTGCTTCGCGGTGCTGACGGGCTTGTAGCCATGTCCGAACAAGCAGCTCGTGCCGCAAAGAGCGTGCTTCCAAATCCGGTTCGCATCATTCCGCTGCCGGCACTCGAGGATGACGGGGCGCCGCCGACGGCACTGCCCCAAGGGTCTCCAGTCGTTCTGGGGGCAGGGCGCCTTGTGCCGGAAAAGGGCTTTGCGGCTTTAATCGAGGCATTCGCCCGTATTCCTGTCACCGATGCCAGGCTGATGATTGCCGGCTCAGGACCCCAGGAAGGACGGCTAAAGGATCAGGCGAAGAAACTTGGGATCTCCGGCAAGGTCACATTCCTGGGCTATCTCGAGGACATCAGACCCGCTCTCGACGGAGCCAGCCTGTTCGTCCTCCCCTCGAAGTTTGAAGGGTTCGGCGCAGTCGTAATTGAAGCTCTCGCCGCGGGGCGGCCGATCGTCATGACCGACTGCAGCCCCGCTGCGGACCTTGTCAGGGGATCGGACTCAGGCCTCGTTGTCCCCATCGATAATGTCGAGGCGCTGGCCGAGGCAATGAGCAGCATGATCGGCCGCACCCGACACGATCCAGCTCGCGCTGCAGCCTCGGTCTCTCCGCACCGGATCGGGGCCGCCGCTCCTCAGTACCTCGACTTCTTTGACGAGCTGCGCCGAAGCGTGGAACACTGAGAATGCGCATCGCTTACGTCATCAACTCGATGGAAGGCGGCGGAGCTGCTTCGCCGCTCCCGGCGATCATCAACGTCATGCGGCGCGCAGGGGCCCAAGTCCGGGTCCTCGCGCTGATGCGGCGGGACGGCCTCGCGATACCCCCGCTCATCGAGGCCGGCATCGATCTTGTTGTTCGCGATGGTGGCGAAAAGGATCATGTAGCCGCGCTCCGCTGGCTCCGCCGCGAAGTCTCGGCCTGGCGGCCAACGCATCTTTGGACCTCGCTCACCCGCGCGACCCTGCTTGGCCAGCTTGTGGGCGCCTATCAACGGGTGCCGGTCATCAGTTGGCAGCACGCCGCGTTCCTGAAGCCCGCGAACCGGCGCCTTCTAAGATTTTCACAAAGGCTTTCGTGCCTCTGGGTTGGCGATTCGGAGACGGTCACCAGGCTGACCTCGGAGCGTCTCGGGGTGCCGCCGGAGCGCCTTGCGACATGGCCGATCTTCTGCGCGACGTCTGAAGCACCGCAGGCGCTCGCCTGGAAGAAGGGCGAGAAGGTGCGGATCGGAAGTCTTGGCAGGCTTCATCCTGTCAAGGGCTATGATGTTCTCGTTGAAGCCTTGTCGCGTCTTCCCGCGAGTTCGCCCGAAATATCGGTCGAGGTCGCCGGCGAGGGAGCACAGCGCCCGCTCCTTGAAGCGCTCGCCGCCGCCAGGCCGGGCAGCAGAATCACCTTTCCCGGCTATTGCGCTGATCCGTCTGCGTTCCTTGCGGGACTTCATCTCTACGTGCAGCCCTCGAGATCCGAGGGATTTTGCATCGCCGCTCATGAAGCGATGCAGGCGGGCCTTCCTGTCATTGCATCGGCGGTCGGCGAACTTCCGGCGTCGATCACTTCTGAGACTGGCCTTCTCGTGATGCCCGGCGACCCAGCTAGCCTGGCGGCCGCGCTGACCCGGCTCCTTGAGCATCCCGACAAGCTCTCGACGATGGGCAAGGCCGCTCGAACTCTGGTTCTCGACCGCTTCGGGAGCGACTTGTTCGTGGCCGCCGGCCTCGGTGTACTCGAACGTGTCGAGAAGCTCACTTCCTAGCGAGGCCGACGAGCTTTCTCATTTCCCGCACGGCCTCGATGGTGAGCCCATGAAGCGAAAGCTCGGTCCGCTTCATGTCCACAAGCGTCACATTGCCGGCCGCCGAAAGCGTATGCATGCCCTCGGTGAACGGAGAAGCCCGTGGCGGAATCGCAAGCTGCGGCCCGAGCTCTGCCTCGAAGCCATCGACGGTCAGCTCAGTGATGGCGAGCGGCCTGATCGCTCCCCCGTAGGTGCGCGAACAGTCCTGGACCGGAAGAATGGTCCTGCCGGCAGCCTGGAACGGGGATCCCCCGGGCCGCGCGCCGGACAGATTGCGAAGCACGGGGTTGCCTGGGTGCGCAGTCCAGGGCCCGGACAGCCGCTCGGCATGGGAGATGTGAAGCGCGCTCATCTTGTCCGCTTCCCGATCCGCGGATGTATAAAGGAGCCACCAGCGGCCGTCGTGAAAGAGCGGCGTCGCGTCGACTGCAACATGGTCGAGGGCAATGACATGGGCGGCTTCCCATCGGCCGGGGAATTCCGCCGCCCGGTAGAGTGTCAACTTCCCGCTCCTGTGGGCCTCGGGAAGCATCCAGGTCGAGCCTTCGGCTTCGAAGACGAATGGATACGAAAGGTGCCAGGGTTCGGCCAGAGCGGATTGTCTTCCAAGCAGCTCGAGGTCCGCGCTGTAGGTCAGGACCTCGATCGCGCCGCGCCGGACGCGGTAATCGTAGGCTTCTACGAAGACATGCAGGCGGTCATCGCGCCAGATTCCGAACGGATCGGCAAGGAAGCGAAATGACCCCGTCTCGGGAAGGAACTGCAATTCGACCTGCTCAAGGCCATGCTGCAAAATGTCCTCGATCGGCGCTCGAGCTATTGCGGGGCGCCAAATGTCTTTGCGTAGGGGCAAGTCCAGCGGCCTCCAGTGGAGCTAAGATCAGTTCCGCCGCCCCTCAAGCCAACTTCAGGCGACTGCGAAATCCTCCGAGAC
>DATMHD010000084.1:0-4337 GCA_035555075.1 Sphingomicrobium sp.
AGGTCGCGCGCGACCTCCCTGTTCAATGCACTCCGGAATGCCGCCAGCTCCGAGCGCCAGTGCAGTGTCTCGACGACTTGCTCGAACCCGAGCGCAATGAGCACGCCCAGCACGATGATGCCTACTTCGCCAGCGAACTCGCGCCAGCCATGCAGCGGTTTGGGAAGATGAAAATGCATGCGGACCTGCCCCCGGCGGAGAGCAGGCTAACATATGCGATCATGTCCGCAATGGCCCCCCAACGGCCGGGATGGGTCGAAAACAGACATTAGGAATTTGTCCCTTAAGAGCAGGCGGATGGAACAGCCGCGACGTATCAAGTTGCCGCGCGAGGTGGCAGATATCTACGGGGCGGTCGGTCGGCTATCGGAGCGTTATCCTGGACGTCCGTTCACACCGGATGGCCACATGCTCGGGTCGATTGGCGAAGTGGTCGCAGCCGAGGCATTCGGGCTCGAGCTTTATGGCCCGTCAAAAGCTGTGCACGACGCGTACGATGCGGCTGGTGACGTGCAGATCAAGATAACCTCGGGGCAGCATGTCTCTATGTACTCGTGCTGCCAAAGGCTGCTGGTGCTTCGCGTCGTTAGCCCGGAAGAGGCGGAGGTCGTCTATGATGGACCCGGTGACCCCGCGTGGGCCGGGGCTGGGCCAGTGCAGAAGAACGGCCAACGCAGGATAGGCCTTGCAAAGCTGCGGGCGATTGCGGCCGATCAGACGCAGGCATGATCGCTCGCTGCCAAGCATCGGGAATTTTCAGGGTGTGATCAGTTCCACTGGTGTCGAACCTAGCGCCTGAGCAAGCTCGTAAAGGCTTACGACGGTTGGATTGCGACGGCCTCTCTCGAGGTCCGAGATATACTGCTGCGAAAACCCGGACTTTTCCGCGAGCTGCTCCTGGGTCATGCCTCTGGCCTGCCGCAGAGCGCGAACATTGCGGCCAACCAGCTTGCGCATGTCCATCGACAATTGATTGGCGATGTGCGCGTGAGCAGTTTATCACCTTTAGTATGTATTCTTTGGCTCCCGTTGATGCCGACCTCCAGAACCGTCTGCGGCAGCCCTCGGCAGTCCGCTATATTAAGTTGGGGCAGGGCGGTACCTGGGCAGCCGAGGCAATCGACCAGTCGATCATTCCGTTTGGCTTCAGGCAGGTGGCGCATGAGCCATGCGCCGACGGCGACTGGGACAAAGTTCGGCAGATGCTTGCGACCGGCGGTCGGACGAAGAGCGGCATTAGTCAGGGCGTCCGCGAGCTTCAGGACTTTTACGAGCTGCCCGATGATGCACTTTGGATCACGTTCGCGGACAGGCACTTGTACTGGGCTTTCGCCTTTGCTGCCGTGGTTGCTTTCCGCGATCCGGCGCCGGGAGGCTGGCATCGATTCCGGCCGTGCATTGGGGGTTGGAGCCGCCTCAGCCTTAATGGCGAGCCGCTGTCCACTACCTCGCTAAGTTCGGCCCTTACGCGCGTGGCCGGCTTTCGCCAGACGATCTGCACCGTCGAGCGGGAGGAATATTTACTGCGGCGGATCCGCGGCGAGGAAGAGCCGCTGCTGACCAAAGCGCGCGAGGTTCGGTCGGAGCTCGAAGGCGTTGCGCTGGAGATGATCGCTGGGCTCGATTGGCGCGATTTCGAGACCATGGTCGACCTCCTCTTCGCAAACGGCGGCTGGCGGCGCCAGTCTGCGCTTGCGGCCGGCGAGGTCGACATCGACCTGTTGCTCGACAATCCGGTCACCGGTGAAGCCGCCTGGGTGCAGGTTAAGTCGACGGCCGGGCAGGCGGTGTTCGACGATTATCTCGACCGCTTCCGGCGCGACGGCAGCGCACAGCATTTCTTCTTCGTCTGCCATTCCCCAGCGGCGAAATTGCGAGCCCCGGCGGCACCCGGCATTCACATCTGGGCCGGGCCGCAACTCGCACGCGCGGCTCTATCCGCCGGGCTTTTCGACTGGCTCATCGAGCGGACCCGCTGATCCGGCGCCCGCTGGCCCGCCAGTTCCATACAAATCTGCCGTCCAATGCGGATCATCGTACATTCCCGCTTTGCGGTCGGCACGATATCGATCCCAATCAAAACCCTCCCGTTTCATAGCCGCCATTTCCTCCAGGCCTTGGATAATCTGCGCGGAGAGCTCTTCACGCCTGGCCATATCCGCCTCCTCCTGCTGGATCTCCTCCAGAGTGGGTATAGGCGGCAGCGGAGGCCGCCGGCGGCTGAGATGCTCCATGGCGATCCTCATGGCGCTGGGATTACCCTTCAGCATCTCCTGAAACAGTCTGCGGTAGCCCGCTTCCTCCTGGCTCATGGTGGTGGTCTTGCCGTTGACGCTCGCGGCAATCTGTTCGCCGGCAACCTTCAGCAGCAGGTCTTCGGCCGGCTAGCGCTTGCCGGAACGGTCCCACGGATTGCGCACCTCGCCCGGCTTGATCTGGCCGGACTTTGGCGGACGGCAATAGCCCGTCTCGTAGTCCGGGCTGAGGGTCCAGGGATCGATCTTCCTCTTCTTGGTCATTTCAAAGCCCCCATCATCACGTTTGGATCATGCTGACGTGAGTGTGGCGGCACGATCATCGAACAGCTCGCCGGTTATCGCATGCCTTGCGTTAACGCCGGACCATGCCTGGAACCGGCGGATGATCAGATCGACGTAGAGGGGATCGAGTTCGAGACCGAAACAGACGCGACCCACCTTTTCCGCCGCGATCAGCGTGGTGCCTGATCCCAAGAATGGATCGAGAACGGCATCACCGCGCCGCGTGGTGTCGAGCAGGGCGTCAGCAACCAGCCGTACCGGCTTCGGCGTCGGATGCTCGTCGAGGATGTTGCCCTCGTCGCTGCCCTTGCCCGCCGTGACCGCTGAGGGGTAACTCCAGACGTTCGAGCGGTTTCGACCAAATCGTCCGAGCTGGACATTGTTGCGCAGGCGGCCGCCCTTCGCCTTGTGGATCAAAACCAACTCGTGCTGCGACCTGAGGAAGCTTCCCTGGCCGGCCCGGTCCTTCACCCATACGGCCAGGTTGATGAGCGGTCCGAAATGCTTCGTGGTCACCTGCTGGAGCAGCAGCAGCGAGCGCCAGTCGATCACCTCCAGAACTGCAGCGCCGGCCGCTAGATGTGGCACCATGGCACTGTGATAATCTTCGAATAAGGATGTCGTTTCGTCGGGTGTCATGCCAGACGTGCCACCCGCAAACTCGCGATGCTTTCCCTTGCTGGAGACAAACCCGTCGACGGGGCAGCCGAACGGCGGATCGGTGAAGACCGCCTGGACCTTCTTCGACTGAAGGAGCGCCGCATAACTCTCCGCGCGCCGGGCATCGGCATTGAGCACCCGGTGAGGCCCAAGATCCCAGAGATCGCCAAGCTGGCTGACTGCAACCTCTTCCCGCTCGGGCAGCGCCTCGTCTTGCTCCTCTAGTTCCGACTCCATGATGACATCGATCATTGGTGTCTGAAAGCCGAGGTCCTCGAGCTCAAACGAGGGAAGTTCGGCCTCGAACCTCAGCATCAGCTCCTTGAGGCGGGGCTGGTCAAACGAGCCGAGTTCGCCCAGCCGAGCGTACGCAACGGAGATGGCCTGACATTCGAGTCGGCTGAGGTGATCGAGCCGAACGATCGGCAAATAGTCGATCTCGAGTTCGCCGGCAGCGATCAGCAGAATCTCGCCAATGAGAACCCGGTTAGCAGCGTCCACCACCAGCGGTATCCGGACATCGAACCGCTTCAGTATGCGCTTGGCTGACTTAAGGTCGTCGCGTGAAAATGTGCGGACGCTCTCAGGATCGATCTTGAGGCTGGCGGTCGGAACCATCTCGACCCGCATTGGTGCGTTGTGGTCGGATGCAATGGGCGCGGGATCGCTCCCATCTTCGGATGGTACAGAATTCAGTTCGGTCACTTGTGCAACTCCTTCGGTTCGAAGGAGGCGTGCCGTCATGCATTGATTGCCCGATCATGCGCGCCTCCAAGACTGGACTAGGCAGTTGCGTCGGCGCGCAATCGGCTCGGGAAGGATGCGACATTGGTCGCCGATCGACAAGCTCGAATTTCGCTGTGATCGATTATCGCGGTCGGAGCGCAGAGATTTCCATCGGATTCCCTGTTCGGTAATGTGCGAGCAGCGTCGATTGTCCAATGCGCACAGCCGGTTAGAGCTGGGCGGTGCCTCCGGACCGCACAATTCTGCGAGAAATTCCCTTTAAATTCCCTTCGAAATGGGAATTAGAAGGGAGAGAGCGGTTCGGCTATGACTACGTCCACCGCCACATGGTGAACCTATTGAAAGAATTAGGTTTTTCTGCAATTCTCGGACCGAGATAGCCGGTTTCCC
>DATMHD010000085.1:0-3960 GCA_035555075.1 Sphingomicrobium sp.
GTACGAGAGGACCGGGGTGAACATGCCTCTGGTGGACCTGTCGTGGCGCCAGCCGCGCAGCAGGGTAGCTATGCATGGACGGGATAACCGCTGAAAGCATCTAAGCGGGAAGCCTCCCTCAAGATAAGATATCTCAGAGCCGTGGAAGACCACCACGTTGATAGGCCGGGTGTGGAAGCGCAGTAATGCGTGGAGCTAACCGGTCCTAATGCTCTATTCGCGCTTGATGAATCCGCACCATCATCGACAGCCCTGCTGTTTCGATCGGTTCGATTGATCTTGGCTAGATGTCCAAAACTCAAAGTGCACGGTTTCTAGAACTTCCGCTCGACGCCAGCTCCATAGCTTGGTGACCATAGCGTCCGTGACCCACCCGATCCCATCCCGAACTCGGCCGTGAAACCGGACAGCGCCGATGGTACTACTGCCTAAGCAGTGGAAGAGTAGGTCGTCGCCAGGCTTTGAAGCTGGCGTTGGACGGAAGAACCCATTCGCAAGTCAACGAGCCGCTGCCGGTGCAAACCGAGCGGCGGCTTTTTTGTTTTGAGCCTGATCCAGCCCGCATGAAGCGTGCCGGATCTCCGGCTCAGCTTTGGTGCCGCGGGGTGGAGCAGTCCGGTAGCTCGTCAGGCTCATAACCTGAAGGTCGCAGGTTCAAATCCTGCCCCCGCAACCACCAGACGATCAGCCGCCTTCGGGCGGCTTTTTTTGTGCCCGGAACAGGGGCGGCCCCTCAGCCTTTGAACCGGCAATGAAAGCGCCCGCACCGATGGAAGCCCTGCTCGCCGGCGAGTTGCCCGAGGGCAAAGGCTGGCAGTACGAGCCCAAGTGGGACGGCTTCCGCTGCCTTGCAAAGCGTGATGGCGGTGACGTTCAGCTGATCTCGAAGAGCGGGAAACCCCTCGGCCGCTATTTCCCCGAAATGCTCGAGTTGCTCCAAGGCCTGAATCACGACCGCTTCCTGCTCGATGGCGAGCTCATCATTTCCGTCGGCGACGTGCTGTCGTTCGACGCGCTCCAGCTGCGCCTCCACCCTGCCGAGAGCCGCGTACGAAAGCTGGCGAAGGAAAGCCCGGCCGAGCTGATGCTCTTCGATCTTCTCTCGCTCGATGGTACGGACCTGTCCGATCTGCCGCTGTCGGAGCGTCGCGCCCGGCTCGAGAAATTCCACAAATCGATCAAGGCCGTTCAGCTGAAGCTGTCCCCGGCGACGACCGACCGCGACACCGCGCTGGCCTGGCTGCAGCGAAGCGGGGGCGCCCTCGACGGCGTCATCGCGAAGCGGCTCGACCAACCGTACAAGTCCGGTGAACGGGCGATGGTGAAGGTAAAGCCGGAGCGGACCGCGGACTGCGTGGTCGGCGGCTTCCGCTATGCCGAAAAAAATGACCTCGTCGGCTCGCTGCTTCTCGGCCTCTACGACGAGGCGGGTCTCCTCAACCATGTCGGCTTCACCTCGGCGATCCCGGCGAAGGAGCGCCCACAGCTGACAAAGGACCTGGAGGCAATTATCCAGAAGCCAGGTTTCACCGGCAACGCGCCGGGCGGCCCGAGCCGGTGGCGAACCGCTCGCTCCGGCCAGTGGGAGCCGCTGAAACCAAAGCTGGTGGTCGAGGTAAAATACGACCAGGTGACGGCCAGCCGATTCCGGCACGGGACATCGATCGTCAGGTGGCGGCCGGACAAGGATCCCAGGCAATGCACCTTCGACCAGCTGAAGCCCGCGCTTCGGCCATCGGAGCTCAGGGAAATCTTCGGGACATGAGCGTCGACCTGTTCGGCGAGCCACTGATCGCCGGCCTCGAATATAGCCCCGAATTCATCACTCCGGCGGAGGAGCACGACCTCATCGACCGCCTTGGCGAGGAGGATCTGTCGCCGTTCAAGTTCCAGGGGTGGACGGGCAAGCGGCTGACCCGCACCTTCGGCTGGCGATACGATTTCGACGACCGGAGCTTTGCCCCGTCAGAACCCATTCCCGCCTGGCTCCAACCGCTGCGCGCCAAGGCCGCCGCCTTCGCAGGCCTCGCTCCGGATGACTTCGTGCACGCTTTGCTGGTCCGATACGATCGGGGTGCAGGCATCGGCTGGCACCGCGACCGCCCGGTGTTCGAGACAGTGGTCGGCATTTCGCTCGGCTCGCGCGCGACGCTTCGTTTCCGCAAGCGCAAGGCGGGCGGTTTCGATCGCGCGAATGTCGATGTCGAGCCACGCTCCGCTTACCTTCTTAGGGGCGAGGCGCGTCACGAATGGGAGCACAGCATCGCTCCGGGCGAGACCCTTCGCTTCTCGATCACCTTTCGGTCGCTTTCGGAGAAGGGGCGCCGCATCGCCGAGCCAGGGCATTAACGGAACGGTCGCCCCCCGAAACGGTTTTTCGGCCGTGCGTCGCGTTCTGTTCATCCTGCTGCTGGCCGGCTGCTCCAAGGGGCCCGAGGCCGACCTGCAGTATATCGGCCAGGCGCGGTCATCGGCGGCGGAATGGGCGCTGGTCAACGAGCGCGCCAGCCTCGGACAGCTAACGCATCCCTATGTCGACTCCATGCGGCGGTCGCTTCGAAGCCAGATCAAGTCCGCACGATCGGCGCTGACAATGCCCGGCTCTCGCTACGACACGGAGATGGAAGCTCTTCTGGCCCAGCCCGACGAAACGTCCCCGCAGGAGCTTCGGACCCATGTCGAGAGATTGAAGCAGATCGAGGACGAGCTTGAATCCGCTTGAGCTGACGCTCGGCATCATGACCGCGGTCGGCGGTTTCGTCGACATCAGCGAGCTGGTCTTCGCGGCGAAGGCGGGGTCGAAATTCTCTTACGCTTTGCTCTGGGTGTTCGCCTTCGCAACCATCGGAATCATGGTCTTCGGCGAGATGAGCGGCCGAGTTGCCGCGGTCGCCAGGCAGCCGGTCTTCAACCTCATGCGCCACCGCTTGGGGCTCAAGCTCGGGCTGGTCACGCTGGGCGCATCGCTGATCAGCAACCTCATCACATGCGCGGCCGAAGTCGGCGGTGTATCGCTCGTGGTGAATTATCTGTTCGGCTCGCCCTACATGCTCAACGCAGTGGTTCTCGTCCTGCTGATGATCATTTCCATCTGGGTCCTTCCCTTCAAATGGATCGAGCGGGCGTATGGCCTCCTCGGGCTCTTCATGATCGTCTTCGCCGTCGCTCTCGTCGCCATCCACCCGCCGTGGGGCGAAGTCGCAAAGGGCTTTGTCCCCCAGGTCCCGCCGGCGCTGAGCACGAAGGAGATGCTCATCTTCGCATACTTCATTGTCGCGATCGTCAGCGCGGTGATGTTTCCCTACGAAGTCTATTTCTATTCCTCGGGCGGCATCGAGGAGGAATGGAAGCCGAAGGATCTTCTCACAAATCGCCTGACGTGCATCGTGGGGTTTGGACTCGGCTCGCTTCTTGCGATGTCCATCCTTGCCAGTTCGGCGCAGCTTTTCGGTCCCGCGAATGTCGATCCCGTGGTGCCGGGAACGGCCGCACTCGAGGCCGCAATCCCCTTCGGCGCTTGGGGCCTCGTCATCGCGCTTGCCGGAATGTTTTTCGCGGTGGCGGGGGCTGCCGTGGAGACCTGCCTGGCCAATGCCTATTCCGTCTCGCAATTCTTCGGCTGGGCCTGGGGGCGACACAAGAAGCCGTGGGAAGCCCCGCGCTTCACGATTGCGTGGATCGTGCTCTTTCTCCTGGCGCTCGCGATCATCCTGACCGGCGTCGATCCGATGCAACTGGTCGAATATGCGGTGCTCTTCTCGATCCTCGTGTTGCCGCTGACTTACCTGCCGCTGCTGCTCCTCGCCGCGGACAAGAGCTACATGCGCGAACATGTGAACGGCCGCTTCGCGAACACGCTTGGCTGGTTCTATTTCGTCGTCATCCTGGTCGCGGCGATTGCGGCTCTGCCGCTTTTCTTCCTCACATCCGGAGGCCAAGGATGAGCCCGGACGGTATGAT
>DATMHD010000086.1:0-4834 GCA_035555075.1 Sphingomicrobium sp.
GACGGTGATGCGCATGGCCCTGGGCTTTCGAACCCGCAAGGTCGAGGTCGCGAGCGCATGTTCGGCCTCGGTTGAACCGATCCCCCAGGCCAGCGCCCCAAGCCCCCCTTGAGTGCAGGTGTGGCTATCGGGACAGACGAGGGTGAGCCCTGGAAGGACGATCCCTTGCTCGGGCGAAATGACGTGAACGATCCCCTGACGCTCATCACCGATATCGAAGAGGGTCAGTCCCGCTGCTCTCGCGGCCTCGCGTGTCGCGGTGATGAAGGAAGTGCCCGTCGGCATGATCGTTCGATCGGTGCGTCCCGGAAGCGTATCGACGATATGGTCCATCGTGACGAAGGTCTGGTGCGGCGAACGGACGCTTCGGCCAGCCTCGCGCAGGCTTTTCAGCGCAACTCCGCCTGTCCGCTCATGAAGGATGATCCGGTCGATCGCGAGCAGGCCGATCCCGCCGCCAAGATCGGCGACGCAATGCTGCTGCCAGAGCTTCTCGAAGAGCGTCTGTCCCACGTCAGCCCACAGCTCCCGCGGCCCGCAACGAAACGAGGTCGTCTGCCGAATAGCCGAGCGTCGCCAGGATAGAATCGCTGTCCTCTCCGACGTCGGGCAGGTCCCTTTCGACGGAAGGACGCTCGCCGTCGATCGCCAGCGGCAGCGCAGGCAGCCGCACGCTCCTTCCGTCCGGTAGCGTGACATCAACGAGACCGCCGGCATTAAGCTGCGGATCTTCAAACAGGTCCTCGGGCCTCGTGATCGGCGCAAATGGCAGCCCGATTTTCTCGAGGCGCTCAACAAGTTGGTTGCGCTCGAAGCCCTTGAACAGCTCCCGGACCTTCGGAAGGATTGCATCCCTCGCGATCACCCGCTGATTGTTCTCCCGGTAAGCGGCGTCAGCCCCAAGCTCGGTAAGGCCGAAGGCGTCGCAGAACGCGATCCATTGGGAATCGCTGACGACGCCGACGAACAGCTGCTCCTCCGGCCGCAGGGTCTCGAAGACGTCGTAAATCGCCCAGGCCGATACCCGCACCGGCATCGGTGCAACGGGCTTTCCGGTGACGCCCTGCTGTGCCATGTGCTGCCCGACGAGGAAGGCGGTGGTCTCAAACAGGGAGCAGCCGATCTCGCTACCCCTGCCGGTCCGATGGCGTCGCTCGAGCGCTGCAAGGATCCCGATCACCCCGAACATCCCGCCGGTGATATCGACCACCGAAGACCCGGCCCGCAGCGGTCGTCCCGGCGGGCCCGTCATGTAGGCAAGTCCTCCCATCATCTGGGTGACTTCGTCCAGCGCGGTACGATGTTCGTAGGGCCCCGAGAGGAAGCCTTTGGCCGAGCAATAGATCAGCCGCGGGTTTGTCTTGGCGAGCTCCTCGTACGAGAGCCCGAGCCTCGAAAGGGTTCCCGGGCGGAAATTCTCGATGACGATGTCCGCTTGATCGACAAGCTCGCGAGCGATCCGCAATCCGTCGGGATCCTTGAGATTGAGGCAAATGCTCCGCTTGTTGCGGTTGAACATCGGGAAATAGCCCGAGCCCGAGCCCAGCAGGCGGCGTGTCTGGTCGCCCCCGATCGGCTCGATCTTGATCACCTCCGCTCCAAGATCGCCCAGAATGACGCCGACCGCCGGCCCCATGACCATATGGGTGAACTCGATCACCACGAGCCCGGTGAGCGGAAGAGCATCTTGATCCATGGCGATCCCGTTGTAACGAGCAATGCCTTGCGCCCTGCTCTCCCATTTGACATATAGATATGACAAAAAAACGCAACCGGAAGACGCGAGGGCGAGGCTGAAAAATGGCGGAAATCGATATTCTGGTGAGTGAGGTCGGACCTCGCGATGGACTCCAGAACATCTCCGCAATCATGCCCCTCGCCGCAAAGAAGGCATGGATCAGCGCAGAGGCGGCTGCGGGCGTTCGTGAAATCGAAGTCGGCAGCTTCGTTCCTGCAAAATTGCTGCCCCAGCTGGCCGATACTGCGGACGTCGTCGCCCACGCATTGACCATCCCTGGCCTTACCGTGGCCGTGCTCGTACCCAATGCTCGGGGAGCGCAGGCGGCTATCGAGGCGGGGGCGCACAAGATCACCCTCCCGTTATCGGTTTCCGAAACCCATTCTATGCGCAATCTCCGGCGCACGCACGAGCAAGTGATCGAGGAGGCAAGAGTGATCGCCGCGCTGATCGCGGCACTTCCGGTCGGCCGGCGTCCCCATTTCGAAGGCAGCCTCTCGACGGCTTTTGGCTGCACGATCGAAGGCGCTATTGCCGACGCCCTCATTGTCCGCCTTGCAGAAGAGCTCATGGCAGCCGGCTGCGACGAAGTCGGACTGTCCGATACTTCGGGATATGCGGATCCCAAGTCTGTAAGGAGGCTCATCCGTCTGGTGCGGGAGACGGTCGGAGATGAGGCGCTCACCGGAATCCATCTGCACAACACGCGCGGACTTGGGCTTGCCAACGCTCTGGCCGCGATCGAATCGGGTCTGACAACCATCGACAGTTCGCTCGGGGGTCTCGGAGGCTGCCCCTTTGCACCCGGCGCCTCGGGAAACATCGTCACTGAAGACCTCGTCTTCATGCTCGAGGCGATGGGTCTTCGAACCGGAATCGACATCGATGCACTGGCCAAGGTCCGGACCATCGTTACGCAAGCCGTTCCGGGTGAGCAGCTGCACGGTTTCGTCGCTGAAGCGGGTCTGCCGCTGGGCTTCAGCAGCGCGTCCATCAAGGAGAGAGCATGACAATCGTTGGTACCAAGATGATCCGCGAGGATAAGACGGCGCGCGAGCTGTTCGAAGAGGTAATGAGCAATCCCGCCCGCAAGAAGTTCGGGTTCGGTGACAAGCTGGCGGTCGTGAACGTCGATCTGCAGCAGGCCTATACCAGGATCGATGCGTTCAAGACCGCCTATGAAACCGATCCCGCCCAGCTCGACTACATCAACCAGATCTCACGCCTCGCCCGGTCCAAGGGCATGCCGGTCATCTGGACGCGTGTCGCCTACAAGGACGACGCAGGTGATGCCGGAGTGTGGGGAACGCGAACCAATACGGAAGATTCGCTTCAGAACATCAAATATGGCAGCGAACGGCATGAGTTCGATCCGAGGTGCGAGATCGAGCGTGACGATCTTCAGTTCACGAAGCGCATGCCATCAGCGTTCTTTGAAACGCCGCTCAATTCCTATCTTCGATGGCACAAGGTCGACACGATCATCGTCACCGGCGGAAGCACGTCCGGCTGCGTTCGCGCGACCGCTGTCGATTCCCTTGCCTATGGGTTCAGGACGATCGTCCCGATCGAGACATGCGCCGACAAACACGAGAGCTATCATTTCGCGAACCTCACCGACCTCCAGCTCAAATATGCGGACGTCGAGCCGGTTCAGACGGTGATTGACTGGCTGGAGCACCGCTGATGCGCGAGGGTGAAGGCGATCCGGGTCTCTATGATTTCCGTCCCTATCGGGACCGGGCGAAAATCGCCTGGCCGGATGGCAAGAAGGTCGCCGTTTGGGTGTCTCCGAACATCGAATTCTACGAACTCGACCCGCCGTCCAACCCGCACCGAAAAAGCTGGACCAAGCCCCATCCCGACGTCCTGGCGTACAGTCACCGTGATTACGGCAACCGCGTCGGCCACCAGCGCCTGGTCGACGTCATGGAACGCCATGGCTTCAAGGGCTCGGTGTCGCTCTCCGTCGCGATGTGCCAGCACCATCCCGAGATTGTCGAACAGGTGAACGGCCTTGGCTGGGAGTTCTTCAGTCACGGGGCCTACAACACGCGGTACAGCTATGGAATGGACGAAGCACAGGAACGGGAGCTGATCGAGGATTCGATCCGGACCGTCAGGGCTGCGACCGGCCAGACGATCAAGGGCTGGCTTGCTCCTGCGCTCACGCACACCCCGAGAACTCTCGACCTCATCGCGGAATATGGCCTTACCTATACCTGCGATCTGTACCACGACGATCAGCCTGGGCCCGTCCACGTGAAGAGTGGACGGCTGATCTCCATGCCGTACAGCATCGAGGTCAACGACCATTACGGGTTCCTCGTCTACAACATGAGCCCGCGTGAATATGCGCAGACACTCATCAGGCAGTTTGAGCGGCTGGCGGATGAGGGCGAAGCGTCCGGGACGGTGATGTGCATCCCGTTGCACGCCTATCTGATCGGTCAGCCGCATCGGATCGGCGCGTTCGGCGAAGTGCTCCGCCACATCGCAGCCGATGGTAGGGCGTGGATCACGCGCAGCGGCGATATCGCCAGCCACTATCTTTCGAACAATTACGACGCCGCGGTCGCCGATGCCGCGCGCTATGCCCCGGAGTCCCGCTGATGGCCTTGGCCCCGTCCTACCTCGAATATCCAAAGCGCCGCCACGGCATGGACCATGACTATTATGAATGGTCCAACCTGTTCGAGCGCCCCCCCGTCAGCTGGCCCGGCGGTAAATCCGTCGCGATCTGGACGCTGGTCAATCTCGAATGGTTTCCGATTACCCCGGAAGACAAGCCCTTCCGGGCGCCCGGGCATATGCAAACGCCCTATCCCGACTACCGTCATTATACGGCTCGGGAATATGGAACCCGCGTCGGTTTCTACCGCCTGCTCGACGCCTTCGCGAAGGTCGGTGTGCCCATGTCCGTCGCGGTGAACAGCGTGATCGCCGAGCGTTACCCATCCATCATCGCTGATATCGTAAGCGCGGGTCACGAGATTGTCGCTCACTCCGTCGATATGAACGGGACAATCGCGACCGGTCTCGATGAGGCAAGCGAGCGCGAGCTCATCCTGCGTTCGATCGATACGCTCGAGAAGA
>DATMHD010000087.1:0-2537 GCA_035555075.1 Sphingomicrobium sp.
GCTCGACGAGCCCGGACCACCGTTGAAGAGGAAGGTGATCGGCCGTCCCGCCGCCGGTGCGCCCTGCTTGAAATACGCGACATAGTACATCGAGGCCTCGGGCTTCGGAGCATTCTTGTCCTTGCTGCTCGTATCCGCCTCGGCCTCGGCCTCATCGGTGTCCTGCCAGTCCTTCGCATGGATGACGAGCGTTCCTGCAACCGCGTCATAGGCGATCGGCTGACCCTCGACGGTGACCGAGCCGGTCGAGCGGGTTTCGCCCGGATGGAAGAATTCCTTGGCCGGCTGGGGACTTTCCGCCTTCTTGGCCGCGGAGCCCTCAGTCCTTGGCGGATGCGTCGCGTGAGGCCTTGCCTCATGGGTTTGAGGAGGCGCGGCAAACGCCGGAGCGGCAAGGAGGGTGCCGGCAAGAGCGAGGGCGATCGAAGATTTCATGGGATGGGGTGTTGCAGCCGGCGCTCGTAGCGGCAAGCCGATTTGCCGGTCAGGACGGTCGTTCGCAGACGAGCACCGGCCATTCGCCGATGCCGGGATCGGATATCTCAAGACCCTGGCGCCGGTAGGCGTGGGCAACGGCATTGGCCTGCGTATCGAGAAGTCCCGCAAGAACGATCATCCCGCCCTTTTCGAGGGCTGAGGCAAAAGCCGGGGCAAGTTCGATCAGCGGACCCGCAAGGATGTTCGCAATGATGAGATCAAATGGCGCTCGCGCGGCAAGAAGCGGCGACTCCATTCCATCCGCCGTCCCAAGGAGGAGTTCGCCAGGGCTGTGCCCAAGCTTGACGCCGTTGATCAACGCATTCTCCCTCGCGACCTCGATCGCGACCGGGTCGATGTCGGTCGCGAGGCACTTGGCGTCGCGCCACAGGACGAGCGCTGCGAATGCGAGGATGCCGGTTCCAGTCCCGATGTCCGCGATGTTGGCAAAGCGCTTCCCCGCTTGCTCGAGACGATCGAGGGCAGCGAGGCAGCCGCTGGTCGTCGCATGCTGGCCGGTGCCGAAGGCGAGCCCGGCATCGATCTCGAAATTGATCCGGTCCGGCTCGGGCGGATAGGTCGGCGTATGGACCGTGAAGCGCCCGGCGCGGATCGGCTCGAGTCCCGCCTGGCTCATCCACACCCAATCCTCTTCGCCAAGCTCGTCGACGCGCGGAGGGCCGTTTCCGAGCCCTGCGAGCAGCGCGATCTCGCGGGCTCCGGGCTCGTGATCGAAATAGGCGTGGAGTAGCCATTCGTCAGGTCGTGAGGCGTCGGGTTCGTCGGCGACAAGGACCGGCGGATTGGAACTTTCGGGAAACTGATCCTGCGCCCCGGTGAGCGCCTCCGCCTGCTCGCGGGAGCAGGGAAGCGTGACGCGGTAGCTCATTTGGCCGCCGCTTCCTTCCTCAGGCGCTCGTCGAGCGCCTTGGTGAGGCCGTCGGCATAAGCGTGGCATGCACCAGTGTCGAACAAGGGTTTCCCGAGCGCGAGGCGGCGGAGCATGTCGCTTGCTCCAGGGTGCGGTGTCAGGAGGATCTCGCACGGGCTGGCGGCGATCTTGGCGATCGATGCGCGAAACGCGGAAAGGAGCGCCGGATGATCGCTGAAGCGGTAGTTGGGGCTGCTCACCGGGGTCAGGCTGTCGGCATAGACGATGGTCCTGCAGACCCCTCCGTCGCAACTCACCCACCGCCAGCTAAGGGCGCCGGGCGTGTGCCCGGGAGTTGCGATCGCGGTCAGCATGAGATTGCCGAGCAGCACCTGGCCATTGTCGCCGATGATGCGACCCACCTCCGCTCTCGGGACCGGCCTTAGAGTGCCTGATTGCGGGTCCTCGGCTGTTGCAACCCCGGACTGGAAGACCTTGCTCGCGCTTGCCGAGGCAATCAGCGTTGCGCCGCTGAGGCGCTGGAGCTTCGCGATGCCGCCGATGTGATCGGGATGCTCGTGACTGTGAAGGATGAAGCGGATGTCCTGGGGCCGGAAGCCGAGGTTGCGGATGTTGTCGGCGATGAGATCGGCGTCTTCCTCTGTGCCTCCGTCAATGAGGATGTCGCCCTGGTCGCCGACGATGAGGATCGATGAAATGCCGCAGCTTCCAACCAGATAGGTGTTGGCATGGATGCGTACCGGCGGCGCCGGTTTGTTGAAATCGCTCGAGCCCGCGCACTTGGCCGCCCACATTGGCCCGGCACTCTCGATCGGAGCCCTTGGCTGTTCGATAAGCCGGGGCTTGCCGAACGGGATGACGATCCCCTGCGCCGCGGCGAGGAGGAAGAGCGTCCTAGCGAACATAGCTTGCGCCGTTGACGTCGATCA
Source organism: Sphingomicrobium sp. (assembly GCA_035555075.1). Lineage (GTDB taxonomy): Bacteria > Pseudomonadota > Alphaproteobacteria > Sphingomonadales > Sphingomonadaceae > Sphingomicrobium. Next base: position 2,299 of record DATMHD010000087.1, read on the forward strand.
CGCTGCCAGTCGAGGAGGCGGGAGCATCGGTCGCGAGCCAGCGGATGACCTCCGCGACCTCATCGGTCGAGGCGACCCGCCCTAAGGGAATATCGGCGATGATCTTCGCGCCGCCGCGACCTTCGAGATATTCGGCGGTCATTTACGAGACGGTGAAGCCCGGGGAAACTCCGAAGCAGAGGATCCCCTCGCCCGCATAGCCCCGTGCGATGGTCCTCGTCATTCCAACGATGGCGGCC
>DATMHD010000088.1:0-2991 GCA_035555075.1 Sphingomicrobium sp.
CACCAGCGCCTCATCCATGGTGATATTGAGTCGCACCGCTTTCCCGGGCAGCTCGACGCGCGCGAGGAAAAAGATCGCGACGTCAATGTCCTTGTCAACGCCGACATCAGTTGAACTCTCCGGGATCTCTTCGCCTTCCTGTGTGAGCAACTCGATATGCAGGACGTTAGCGAAGTTTGAGGCCGCTTTGCCGTTCGATCGATCGAATTGTGCCCTTCGGCAGTTCGCTCTCCGGGTGCCGCGGAAGCCGACTATAAACTGGGTATATTCGCCTTCGTCGGAGGAAGGTCGTTCGGCTCCGTCCGATGATCTCACCCGCTCTCGTCTGGCTGTTGGGAAGCGCGCGTGTTCAACGCCATTTGATGTCTGAGTTCTGTGTTACGCACTAATGCCCCTTTCCGGCGAGGTCAGACATTAGCTGTTTCTTGGCCCCGTTTCGGATCGTCGGACGCGGCGCCGGGGTATCGGTTCGTCGCCGAGCAACGGGCTCTGACAAGCGGAACTCGTCGAATGCGCTCCGCAGTTTCTTTGCGGTCTGGCCCATTGTCTTTTCGACGAAATAGCCACGGCAAGCGCAAACGATCGCTGCAACGACGAGCAACGTCGATATCCGCCAGGACGCGGCCGCCCGACTGCCCGCATAGGCGATTGCGGCAATCGCGAAGATCGCGGTCAACGCATTGAACATCGTGTATTCCGATCGGATCTTCGCAACCAGAGCACCGACCTCCGGGGCGTTTGCGCGTAGATAATCGTAGCTGTTCTTGTCCTTCTCGCGTGGGGCTGGCGCGAAATCCACCAGCCGGACGGCGATCAACACCCACCCATTGCCGGATGGGGGCCAAAGGAAGACATGCCGCTGGCGAAGCCAGCGCCGCCGACGCCCGGCAAGCGTTTCCGGGTTCTTTCCAACGACGTCACGCGCCCAGTTTCTTGGCTTGATGAGCGCCCAGGCAACCGGCACCGCGAGGAATTCCGAAATTCGCTGCACGGCTTTCCCGAGGGGAGCGACCAGCTGCCCAAGTGTGTAGGCAATGAAAACTGCAACCAAAGTTGCGAATACAAGCGCGTTGGCCTTGTCGAGACGACCGGCCGCAACCGCCTGGAGGATCACTGGCCATTCGTGAACGCCGTCGAAAAGCGCCATCCAGATTGCGAGTGCGACTGCTCCAGGAACAAGTCTTGCGAAGAACTCGAAAAAAGCCTGCGGAATGAGCTTGAGCGCTTCCATGCGACGCTCCCTTGCCTGTGGCCGCCGAGCATGTCCGAAAACGCGCTATCAAGGCACTTCGCTCGCCGCCTGAAATATAGCTGAGATGCCGTGCTCCGGCAACGAGAGGACCGGCGCGTCCCCCTATGTGAAGATCGAGGAACGGGGGGCGGCCCGGGCGGTGCCGGGCGCCCTTTTCCGACTTACTGTCCCGCCATCGCGAGATATTGCGCCGGAGTTACCGGGCCGATCGCGAACGTGTCGGTGTGCACCGACACATATTTCCTGAATTCGAGCGAGGATGCGGGTCCAGTGGGCATGCCCATCTTCCTCGCAGCCGCATCCATTGCGGCATCCTGCGCCGGCGTCGTCACTGGATCGATCGCGAGATAGTCCCAGCTGTCGCCATCGGTATGCGCGTAGAGCTGGCCGATCGGGAGTCCGGCGGCCTGGGCGGCGCGGTTCTGGGCGTCCAGCCACTTCAGCAAGGCCACCTGCTGGCCAGGAGCTGCACGGTAAAGCGCAATCCTGGCCTTTGGCGGCTGCGGCACAGCGGCTTGCGCATAGACGATGGTTCCGGAGACAATTGCGCCAAGTGAAGCAGCAGCGGCGAGTTTGATCAGCTGTTTCATGATTTTCCCCCACTAGGTGTGCGTTAAACGCGTGACGCGGGAATCAATCTGTGACGCGTGCCTGGATGAGCCCCCTCGCGCCAGGACGAGGCGGGTGCGCTCGAACAGCAATGGAGTCAAATGAACCTCTATCCCCCCACTTGCTCCGGCAAGTCCGGGGCTTACGGCCTCGACTTCAGTGATTCGTGGTCGCCGGCAGGGCGGACGGGGCACTATGGTCCGGCTCGGTGTTGGCAGACGCTGCCCCGCTCTTGCTCGTCTTGGAGAAGAACAATGCTCCGATGATTGCCGCGACCATTCCCTGCAGGACTCCGAGCCAGATGTTCGACATGTCGAACAGGGTCATGGGATTTGCCTGGGAGCCGGCAATCGTTCCGAGGAAGGGCTGGGCGATGATGGTCGCTGCAACGACAATGAGGTGGAATGCCGACATTCCCATGGCGAGGCGGAAGAACGGCCGGCGGACATGCATTGAATCCGATTCCACATGATCCTGCAGCGCCGCTGCAGCGAACACGCCGATCATGAGCGATAAGGTTGGCATGATATTGGGGAGCGCCCAGCCCCATACGGCCTGCGTCCGTCCCTCATAGACGCCCGCGAGCGACTGGAAGATGAGGAGCGCGGCAATGAGCGCTGCGCCGATGAACCAGATCTTCCCCAGTGCCCAGCGGGCATCTTCCAGCGAGACCATTTGTGGCATTTCCATCCCCCTTCGTTCAGCGCCGCTGAAGCGCACTAACCACACCCGATTCTTCAAGGTGCTGCCTGCCTCCGATCAGCGGATAAGGCTGGGCAACCCCCGTATCTCGCTTCCTGAATGCGTAGATGAGCGCGAAGGCGTTGCGCGTCCCGAAAGTCACTGCGCCGATTGCAGGTGGCAGGATCGTTCCCCCTTGCGCGATCTCTGGCAGCGGTTTGGAGCTTGCTGAGAAATTCGCCTGGTCCGTGAAGAGGAAGGCGATCATCCGGTAATAGCCGGGCGGCGCCAGGAAGAGCCTGACGAGGAAATCGCTTGTCGATGCCGGCGGCGGCCGGACGTCGCGCCAGCGGTCTCTTCCTCTCAAGGGGTGTCCGTCCTGGTCGGTCTGCTCGAGCCGAGTGAGAAGGACGAACCCGCCTGGCGCTGCGAACAGCCCGCTTTCGAAG
>DATMHD010000089.1:0-2917 GCA_035555075.1 Sphingomicrobium sp.
AATCGACCACCGGCACCATCGTGTCTCCGTGTCCGCCAAGGACGAAGGCGGTGACATCCTCGACACTGACGTTGAATTCCTCGGCCAGGAAGTGCCGGAACCGCGCACTGTCGAGCACGCCCGCCATGCCCACGACCATATGGTGGGGAAGGCCCGAAAATTCCCGCAGGGCCCAGACCATCGCATCGAGCGGGTTGGTAATGCAGATGACGAAGGCGTTCGGCGCATGATCGCGAATGCCCTCGCCCACCGACTTCATGACCTTGAGGTTGATCCCCAGAAGGTCGTCGCGGCTCATGCCCGGCTTACGGGCGATACCTGCCGTCACAATGCAGACATCCGCTCCGGCGATGTCCGCATAATTGGATGTTCCTTTCAATCCTGCATCGAAGTCATCGACCGGGCCCGCCTGGGCGATATCGAGTGCTTTGCCTTCCGGGATACCTTCGGCGATGTCGAACAGGACGATGTCGCCAAGTTCACGCATGGCGGCGAGGTGAGCCAGCGTTCCGCCGATCATGCCAGCACCAATGAGCGCAATCTTTTTCCGAGCCATGAGGCCAATTTCCTCTGCTGTTGCGAGCGCGCCGAGGACCGGCGCGGCTATTTCGCGGCGCTCTAAACCGGCAGGCGGAGTCGGGCAACCGCCTTGGAAACGGGATGAGCGCCGCTCCGCCCCTCGACAAGATGAACGGCGGCGAAACCCACTGTGCGACCAATCGTTAAGTGTAGGCAGCCCGACAAGGCTGAGTGAAAGGAGACAATCATGAGGAAAATTCTTCTCGGACTGTCGAGCGCCGCAGCCGTTATGGCCGTGACGGCCGCTCCGGCACCGGCAAAGACCTACGTTTGTACCAAATGGGATAATGGCGTGTGTGTCTCGATGCACCGCGTCAAGGGTACGCCTCCGGCGCGCGCCATCGGCTATGTCTACGGACCGAACTACGCCTACACTTCCCTCTCCGACATCCCGCAGCCGGTCGTGACGTACTACAAGCTCGGCTCGGACATGCGCTACGTCTACGACGATGGCTATCTCTACGAGATCGACCCCACGACCTATGCGGTGACGAAAGTCATCGATACCTACAGCCACTAAGAGGGCAGCGCCCGCGATGGAGGGCCGCCTGCCATCTAGGCGGCCCTTCCTTTTTGGGTGCGAAACCAAAGGCAGGCTGCGATCGTTTCGTAGCCTCATCGATGCAATCATCGGGAGTTTGCATGAGACATATCCTACTTCTCGCCGGCGCCGCGGCGCTCGGCTTCGCGGCACCTGCACTTGGCAAGCCCGGGCACGGACACGGTCATGGGCAGGACAATGCCGGCTATGGCGGTTGTCCTCCGGGACTTGCCAAGAAGAACAATGGCTGCATGCCCCCGGGACAGGCACGAAAGCTCGCGCGGGGCCAGCGCTGGGAGGGGGCCTACGGAACCCCCTATTCCTACGGCCGCATCCCCTATGACGTGCGGCGTCGCTACGATTTGAACAATCGCTATCGCTATTATTACAACGACGGAAATCTCTATGCGGTCAATCCGCGCACGATGCTGATCGAACAAGTGATCAGCGCTTTGCTCCGCTAGAGGATGGTCTGGGCCGGCGGCGGAAAATTCCGGTCACCGGCCCGTTCCGTCCCGCGACTTGAAACACGGACCCTTCCAAAGGCGCCTTTGCGCGTGCTAGCGGCCCACTCAATAAGGAGTTGAGCGCTTGGCCGAATTCTTCCTCCCCAGGAACAGCACCGTCAAAAAGGGTCGCGAGTGGAAGCCCGAACAGGGCAAGCGCCTCAAGACCTTCAAGATTTATCGGTACGATCCCGAGAGCGGCAGTAATCCCACCTGGGACCGCTACACCATCGACCTCGACAAATGCGGTCCGATGGTCCTCGACGCGCTCATCAAGATCAAGAACGAGCTGGACCCGACCCTGACCTTCCGCCGCTCCTGCCGTGAGGGGATTTGCGGCTCATGCGCAATGAACATGGAAGGGCGGAACGGTCTTGCCTGCACGACCGCTATCGAGGACCTCAAGGGCGACGTCCAGATCACCCCTCTGCCGCACATGGACGTGGTGAAGGACCTCGTTCCCGATCTCACCCACGTCTATGCCCAATATGCATCCATCCAGCCGTGGCTGAAGACGGTCAGCCCCGCTCCCTCGCGAGAGCGGCTGCAAAGCCCTGAAGACCGTTCAAAGCTCGACGGACTGTACGAGTGCATCCTGTGCTTCTGCTGCTCGACCAGCTGCCCCAGCTACTGGTGGAACGCGGACAAGTTCCTTGGGCCCGCGATCCTGCTCCAGGCATACCGCTGGCTGGCAGACAGTCGCGACGAGGCGACAGGCGAGCGTCTCGACCAGCTGGAGGATCCGTTCCGCCTCTACCGGTGCCATACGATCATGAACTGCGCGAACGTCTGCCCCAAGGGCCTCAACCCTGCAAAAGCGATCGCCGAAACGAAGAAGCTGATCGCCGAACGGGCAGCGTGACGGACGAGGCGACGCAAAGCGAAGAACTGATGGAGGACGTCGGGCTTCCAAGGGGAGCCGCGCCCGACCCGGATCATCCCGGCTGGTATAGTTGGGGCGACTTCCCGCGGTCGAGCTTCGCCGCGGCTACTGGGAGACTCCTGTTCAAGCCGGATGGTCCGGGCCGCGGAATTTGCCGAATGTTCCCGACCGAGGACCATATGAACATGGGAGGCTCGATCCACGGCGGCGCAGTGATGAGCTTCATCGACATGTCGATGTTTGCCGGAGGCCTGTGCGCGGGAATGGACCGCGCCCACTATGTGACGCTCCACCTCAGCACTCATTTCCTCCACCGAGGCCAGGCGGGCCCTCCGCTCGATGCCCATGTCGAACTGGTGAGACAGACCCGGGGACACGCCTTCCTTCAGGGGATCGTCAAGCAGGACG